>JALULO010000179.1 GCA_027056215.1 Campylobacterales bacterium
GTATATTAGGGCTTGGTAAGGGGATAGAAAACCTTACAAAAGAACATAAAAAAAAGCAAAATGAGTGGTTAGCATTAAACAACGAAATCAAAGAGTTAAATAAAAATGTAACGAGTATTCAGCCAACGATTGATGAAATAAATCGGTTATTAAAATTTTATGGTTTTACAAATTTTGAGATAGTTCCATCAAGGCAGGATCCTAATAAATATCAGATACAAAGAGAAGATGGATCTTTGGCAGAATCAACACTTAGTGAAGGTGAAATAACTTTTATCACTTTTTTATATTACTATCAACTTACAAAAGGCTCTATAGATAAAGAGAATATAACTAATGATCGTATTTTAGTTATTGATGATCCTATATCAAGTTTAGATAGCAATATACTTTTTGTCGTAAGCTCTTTAATCAAAGAACTCATTCAAAAAGTAAGAGAAGATACTACAAATATCAAACAGCTAATAGTCTTGACACATAATGTTTATTTTCATAAAGAAATATCTTTTATCAATAGCCGTGTACAAGAAAAAAATGATACACATTTCTGGATTATAAAAAAGCAGAATAATATTTCAACAATTTATCCTTATGCGATGAAAAATCCGATACAAACATCTTATCAGCTTTTGTGGCGTGAGCTTATAGAAAGAGATCAATCTTCATTAGCTACAATACAAAATATTATGCGAAGAATTATTGAAAATTATTTTAAAATATTGGGAGATTATAGAGATGAAACTATCATAGAAAAATTTGAAAAGCATGAAGAACAAGTAATATGTAAATCACTTATATCGTGGATCAATGATGGATCACATAGTATTCAAGATGATTTATATATTGAACTACCTGATATGCAAACAGATGTATATTTATCTGTGTTCAAAAGAATATTTGAATTTACTGGTCACATTGCTCATTATAATATGATGATGAAAATAGAGGAGAACAACTAATGCCAACACTACAATTCAAAGGGAAAAATATCATATGGAATCATCATATGAGCGTTCCTTATCATACTTTGGATCCTGTAAAAGATCTTGATTTTCAGCCTGAGCAATCTAATGGTAATTTGATTGTGGAAGGTGATAACTTGATAGCTTTAAAAGCACTTATGCCTCAGTATACAGGTGAAATTCAATGCATTTATATAGATCCTCCTTACAATACTGGTAAGGAACATTGGGTATATAATGATGCAACCAACTCCCCAATGATTAAAGAATGGCTCAATAAGGAAGTAGCAAAAGAAGACCTTACAAAGCATGATAAATGGCTTTGTATGATGACACCACGTATTAAAATGTTACATGAGTTTTTAAGAGAGGATGGTGTAATTGTTATTCATATAGATGAGCATGAAATATCATCTTTAAGAGCATTACTAATAGAAATATTTGGTGAAGAAAATGAAGTTGGTACAATTATTTGGGATAAAGGAAATCCGAAGGGTGACTCTAAGACTATTGCTGTACAGCATGAATATATTGTTTTGTTTGCAAAAAACATAGATATTTTTAAAGCATCAAATGAGTTAAAGCGACCAAAGAAAAATGCAACAAAAATATTGAATAAAGCAAAACAACTTTTTAAAAAGCTTGGTAAAGTTGAATTACCTGAAGAGCTAAAAGAAACTATAGCTAAATATAATATTCCTGAGTCCTGTATTGAAGAATTTAAACAGCCATGTACCCTTGAAGATATTAATGTTCAACTTAATTCTTGGCTTAAAAAACAAGATTTTGCAAATGGAGAAAAAGCATATAGGTTTATAGATGAAGAAGGAAGAGTATATCGTGGTGTTTCAATGGCATGGCCCAATAAAAAGAAAGCTCCTGACGAATATTTTATTCCACTTATTCATCCTGTAACAAAAAAAGCATGTACGCTGCCAGAGAGGGGCTGGAGGAATCCACCAGAAACAATGAAGAGATTATTGGAACAAGGTCTGATTGTATTTGGTGAAGATGAGTTAAAACAACCTGAAAGAAAATATCTTTTAGAAGAAAATATGGATGAAAATATACCATCAATTATTTTTTACGGTGGAAGTGATGATGCAGTATTTAAAAAATTAGGTATAGAGTTTGATAATCCAAAGCCATATCAATTTTCCAAAGAGCTTTTATCATATTTTACTGATAAAGATTCAATTGTGCTTGACTCTTTTGCAGGATCAGGAACAACAGCTCATGCAGTCATGGAGCTTAATAAAGAAGATGTAGGGAACCGTCAATATATTTTAGTGCAAATGCCAGAAAATAGTGATAAAGAGCCAGATAAAAACATATGTAGAGATATCACAAGAGAAAGAGTAGTTAGAGCCGTAGATATGTATGGCTATGAGTCAGGTTTTGAATATGTAAGAGTTGGTCAAGCTCTTGATGCCGAAACACTACTGGAGGGTGAACTACCATCCTATGAAACATTTGCCAAATATGTATATTATCTAGCTACGGGAGAGCATTTGGAAGATGATCAAAAGATTGATCAAGAGAACTATTTTGTGGGAACGAAAAATAATCAAGATATCTATCTGATCTATGATGACAATATGGAAGCACTCCAAAGTCTGGCACTAAACTATGAAAAAGCAGAAAGTTTCAGAGCAAAGTCTGGAGAGAAGAAGGTTATCGTTTATGCTCCTGCCTGTTTCCTCGATGAAGAGGATCTTCAGGAGATGAAGATAGAGTTTGTTTCTATCCCCTATAACCTTTTTAGTAAAAATCAAGAGGTATAGAGATGTACCTTAAACGATATCAGGAAAGGGTAGTAGCTGATCTTTCTCATTTTTTTGATACTTGTGCAGATAAAAAAGAGGAAATGCATAAGATTCTCTCTGTTGTACCCGAGGAGATGAGAGATAAAATTCCTGCAAATTGGGTAGAAAATGTTTTTAAAGAACTTGATTATCCATATAGTGATAAAGCACAAAATGGTTTAGGAAAATTTTATCCTAGAACTGTAGTAAAAGTACCGACAGGAGGAGGTAAAACACTTTTAGCCATAGAAGCTATTAAAGAGTATCAGACCCGTTTTGCCAAAAAGCAGCATGGTTTAGTAGTTTGGATTGTGCCAAGTGAAACCATCTACTCTCAGACCATTAAACAGTTAAAAGACAAATCTCATCATCTTAGGCAGTTTATCGATCAGTCCAGTGGTGGGAATACTATTATTTTAGAAAAAGGTCAAAAACTTACCCAGGATGATATTGCAAACAATTTGGTTATTTTGTTCGTAATGATTCAGTCTGTTAGTAGAACAAAAGGGAAAGAAGGATTAAAAGTTTTTCAAGACAGTGGAGGGTATGAAGGCTTTTTCCCTGCCGATAACCGTTATGATCTACATGAAAAAATCATAGAGCAATATCCTAATGTAGATTATTTTGACTATATGGGGCAAAAGTCTGTTAAATCTTCCTTGGGCAATGCTATCCGTGTTTCTAAGCCTCTTATCATCATTGATGAGATTCATAAAGTCTTTACACCTACAGCTAAGGTTACGATAAATAATCTTAACCCAGAGATGATCATAGGGTTTAGTGCTACACCAAAAACAGGAATGAACATCATTTCAAAAGTTTCAGGGCTAGAACTAAAAGAGGAGGAGATGATAAAGCTTGATATGCACATCATCCCTCCTACTAATGATGATAATGATTGGAAATCGATGCTCCGAAATATTAAGGAGCGGAGAGAAAGTCTTGAAAAAGAAGCTATAGCTTATCAAAGATCAAGTGGTAAATACATTCGTCCAATGGCTTTGATCCAAGCAGAATTAACAGGGAAAGATCAGAGAGGTAAAGGATCTGTTCATGCTATGGATGTCAAAGAGTATCTCATAGAACTTGGAGTTAATGCAGATAATATTGCTATCAAAAGTAGCAGCCAAAATGATATAGAGGATCTCAATCTTTTGTCTAAAGATGTAGAGATACGCTATATTATTACCAAAGAAGCACTCAAAGAGGGATGGGATAATCCTTTTGCTTATATTCTTGGAGTGATTCCCAATGCTCAGTCAAGTTCATCTATGACACAGCTTGTAGGACGTATCCTTAGACAACCTTATGTAAAAAAGACAGGGATACCTGCACTTGATGAAAGTTATGTCTATTTTTGTAAGGGTAATGTTTCAGAAGTATTGAAACATGTTGAATCTGGATTGAAAGCAGAAGGTTTAGAGGATATTGTAGGGAATGTCTCAGCAGGTGGAGAGGAGCCAGGTGAACCAAAACCTAAAAAAACTGTAAATATCAAACAAAATTTTGCAGATAAGACAGAACAATTCTATCTGCCCGTATGGTTGATGATGCATCAAGATAATGTCCAAAGACGTTTCAACTATTCCAGAGACATTAAAGAGAAGCTTGACTTTGAAAGTATAACACTTAGCAAAAGTCAGATAGATAAAATAAAAGATTCTCTAAGTGAAGAAAATCAAGAGCGTGACGCATACATCATTACAATCACAGATGAAGAAAATGTATCCCATGAAAAAAAGAGAATGGTAGTAGCTCATGATGGCAATATATCGTACAGCTATATAACCAGACGTTTTACAGAGGTTATAGAAAACCCTTTTTTAGCAAGACGAAAAGCCTATGAATTTCTTAATGATCTTATCACCACTCTTGGAGGAGATATCGTAGCAAAGCATTTTAGTTATATTGTTTCACAGCTTGTAAAAGAGCTTGTGAAAGTTAAAGAGACACAGGAGAAAGAACTATTTGATGCATTGTTCAAAAAGAAAGAACTTTGTTTAGCGATTATAGACCATGAAACGATAGGTTGTAGAATCCCGAATAGTGATAATATTGAAGTATCTCGTTTGGCAAATCCATACAATAATTATCTTTATGAAGATTTAGATCTTTCATCGCTTAATACACTGGAAAAAAAAGTTGGAGATATTGTAGATAAACAAAACAGTGTACTTTGGTGGGTGCGAAATAAAGTAGCCAAAGAGTGGTATGCAATTCAAGGCTGGAAGAAAAATAAGATACGCCCCGATTTTATCGTAGCTAAAAAGTCAGATAGTGATGAATTAGAAATAATTTATATCATAGAAAGCAAGGGAGAACAACTCTCTGGCAATAAAGATACTACTTACAAAAAAGAGGTACTTGATATCATGACTAAAATTCATCAGAGTGGCGATCTCAAAATCATTAAAACAACATTGATAGATCTAAATAAGCATGCAGAAGCTTACCTAATAGAACAGGGAAATGAAGATGAAGAGATTAAAGCTTTGATGAAATAAGGAATTATATGACAAAATCACAAAAATACCTCGAAGCACTTAAAACCTTTGATGATTGGGTCATCGTCTCAGAATGGGCAGTGCGCGTCGGAGAACTATACCCAGACATCTTAGACGCTGCCAACGAACAAGCAGCCAATCAAGCCAATGATACTACAGGACTCAGAGAACTTGCAGCTCGCATAAGCTCCAGACTCTCTACAGGCGGATTCCCTGAAGTAGAGATAGATGACAGTGAACGCCCCCGTAAGGTACGCTACATCTCTGAAGCCCGAAAAGAAGAACGCATAGAAGAGGAACTAGAAGCAGATATAGAGCCTCTAACCCGTGCAGAACGCATACGCCAAGATACCCAAGCCCTAAGTGAAATAGAACGCTACCGCATAGAAGAGTTTGAAACCATAGCCAAACAGTTAAACAAGTTCTTTAGCCTCGATTTTGAAGTAGATCATGCCTTTGCCTTACTCAACCCCTCAGAAGCAGGAAAACACCACCCAGACAACCTACAACTACTTATAAAAGCCCACAACGGAAAGAAAAACAAAAAGAACTGGAAACGCTTCACTTTTGAAGAGCAAAAAGAGTATATTCAGAAAGTCATAGCACTCCAGACCATGATAGCCACCAGATTAGAGATTAGCTTGGTAGATGATGTTTTAGAGTCTCTATTGGAGCGAGTGGAGAGGATTTATTGAGTTTGGAAAAAATAGTCCAGGATTAAAAATAAAGGTTGTCAATTTAACTTTTAACCCTTATCATGATACATCTATCCCACTAAAAAATCAGCTTTTTTCCAGTTTTTTATGCACTATTCAGTCCCTAAAAATATAAGTGAAGAGGATTTTACTACTATTTATTGTCAATAAATATTTCAAAATGAAATAAAATTTCACCTTTTGTTTTAAGTTTGATGAGCGGCATCTTGAAAAATGTGGCATAATGACTAAAAAGAAGTGAAGGGTACTGCTATGACAATGACGCTTAAAATAGATGATAAATACCTGCCAAACTTAGAGAGTTTTATTGCTTCATTACCAAAGGGTGCTGTAGAAATGAGAGGCTCTTTAGATGAAGAGATTATGGAACGGGTGGCGCAGTATGACAATGGTCAAATGAAGACAATCCCTTTTACAGACGGTTTGCATACTATCAAGGAGCGATTGCTATCTCAACGCTAATACTTGAAAAATCTGACAGATTTGACAGAGAACTTGAAGCGATAGTCGATTTTATTGCACAAGACAGTATCGACAGAGCATTGCATTTTTATGATGAGCTTATCGGCAAAATAAAAGAGATCCCAAACAATCCATACATTTACAGAAAACGAAAATCTCTAAATGATAAAAATATACGGGAACTCATCTTCAAAGGCTATACGGTTCCGTTTAAGAGATTGCTATATCTACTGAAAGGGATTCTACTTTATCTATCGTAGTTTGGTCACCCTTTAAAATTTGTATCAAAATATTGGTATCTAACAGTATCATTTCCAAGCTTTTTTTCTGATACTCTCTTGTGTGATATCGCTATCTTTCCACATCCCGGAAAACTCAGAAAAATCCAATTTTTGAGGTCTCTTTTTTTGATCATTTAAATCATTTTTCAATACATCTCTGATATAGGCGGAAAGTGAGATACCCATCTGACTTGCTTTTTGTTTCAACTCTTCAAGCATACACTCTTCAAAATAAATTTGTGTTCTTTGCATGATGTATCATTTATGATATTTTGTCAATCAGCCAGAAAAACAGATTTTGCCTCGTGTGTATTTAAAAACTTATGGGCTCTGCCGAGTTGTTCATCAGACAAAGGTATCCAGGATTTACCCAGTCGTACAGTGCCGTAATGTTTACCGATGTAATAGTTGGTAATATCCCCCAGATAAGCCCCCGCAAGAACATCTCTTGTATAGTGTCTATTTGAGTGTACGCGACTATATCCCGTATATGCTGCTGGGATATAAGGCAAGATAGCATACTTTAACCCATATCTTTTATGTATGAAACTCGCCCCTGAAAATGCACTAGATGTATGACCTGATGGGAAGGAATCCTTGTTATTACTATCAGGTCTTTTTTCCCTTATTGTGTATTTTAAAAAATTTGTGAAAAGAGTTTATAGTATGAAAATGAAAAAGATAGTGTTTAGTGCCTGCCTAGTAGTGGTATTAACTCAAAATAGCCCTCATCATGTAAACGATGGAAGCCTCTTGCTTTTTAAATCTTTTTCAAGTTGTTTTAATATCACTATAAGTTCCGTCTTTTTATCTTCTACGGTAATGGTATATTCATTAAATTTCATCTACTATCTCCCAATTTACCGAACTTTTTATAGTTACTAAAATCACCTCAAGCATAAATTCAATAAAAGGCGTACTCTCTCCCATGCTTCCTGAGTCTTCTAAAGCTTGATAGTATCTATCTTGATTATCTCTTATAATGCTCTCTGTAGGAATAGCAACAAAAACCTTTCGCCACTGATGTAAAATCACCGATTGCCAAAGTCGCCCAATCCTGCCATTACCATCAGAAAAGGGGTGAATAAACTCAAACTCATAGTGAAATAAGCAAGATTTTATAAGTATATGTTCATCAGAATTTTTTAACCAGTCAAATAAATCTCGCATCAATTGTGGAACAACACCATAAGGAGGAGCAACATGACTAACTCCATCGCTACTACCTACGCCTACATTGACACTTCTAAAACTACCTGCTGTTTTTAAAATATCATTCATCAATATTTTATGTGCTTTGAGTAAATCATCAAGATTGTCATATCTGTAGTTTTCAAATGCTTTATAGGCTTCTATAGCACCCTCAACTTCAAGTACCTCTTGGTAAGTTCCTAAAACTCTTTTCCCATCTAAAATAGCAGTAATTTTCTCTTCACCTAAAAAATTACCCTCTATCTCCAAAGTACCTACCAAAGTTTTAATACGGTTTTTTTTACGAAGCTGTGGGGTGATGATTTTATCTGCTTTGTACTCTAGCTTAGTTAGCTCTTCCCCTATTTGGGTTGCGAGTGATAACATTTTAGAAGTAATGCTATAGGGTGGTTTATAACTACTCATCAAATCAACCTCTTAAACTCTTCTATCTGAGCATTAAAGATTGACTGAGACAATCTATCAATAGAGTTAGCACTATTTTGAAGTGTCAATAAATGAGCATAATATTTTGAGTGGTATTGCGTGAAGTTGATAATCTCGCTCCTAAACATTTAATGTTTTACATTTTAGCGAAATATGGATTATTGGTTAATTACCTATTATTAGAGGTCCCCTAAAGACGATTACGCTCACCAATAAAAAGATAGATCATAAACACCACACTCATGCCTAGCAATGAAAAGAGTATAGCACTCTGAGCATCATACTGTTTCCAAATGACCCCTGTTACTAATGCGCCTAACGCTCCAAATAGTGCTACGCCACCATAGAGTACGCCGTAAACTGTACCTTTGTTGTGTGCATGGTCTGAGATGTAGGCTCGTAGGGCGTTGAGACTTCCTACGATGA
>JALULO010000180.1 GCA_027056215.1 Campylobacterales bacterium
TTGCTGGGATATCGTATCCTTGCTTGCAAGTAGTTTTTGTATCTGCGTTTTTGCCTGAGCGTCTTGTTTTGAAACAGATTGTTTTATGTTTAAAAGGCTTGCAGCAAGTGTTGCTGCTTTTGCAGTTGAAGCAGCAAGCTTATCCTGATAAGTGTGTTTACTTTTTTCCAATACAACTTTATCTTGTTGTAAAGACTTTTGCAGTTTTGCTAGTGTACTTTTATCTTGCTGGATCTGTTGATCTTTTTGCTGAAGTACAGTTTTTTGCTCCTCTAAGCGTGCAAGCAATGTTGTTTTATCCTCTTGTACTTGTTTAAGCGAAATATTGTTCTTTTCGAGTTTTTGCTTCATGTCTGAAAGTTTATGTTGTAGTGATTTATGCTCTCTTGTGATCTCTTTAAGAGAGGTCTGGGATGTTGTTAACTGTTGTTTTAAGGAGTGCAATTTTGAAGCACTTTTTTTGCTTTGTTGTTCCATACTTTTTTTAATATCTTCTAATGCCTTTACGGCATCAACAGTTTTTTCTTTTTGAATATTTACCAACTCCTGAGACTTTTCTGTATCACGTTTGGCTGAGGATAAAGCTTTTTCTTTTTCATCTGTTAAGTGTCTGATAGCAATCTCTTGTTGACGTGAAAGTGCACTAACTTCTTTTTGTGATGATTTTAATTCATTGAATTTGCTTTCAAGTGTTGCATATGCATCATCGCTCTTTTCTAACTTTGTATGTAGTTTCTGATTTTCGCGTTTAGATTTCTCGATCATGTGAAGTGCATCATCTCTCTGTTTTTTTAACTTTTTCAATGCTGTTTTAGAATCTTCTTTTACTGTGCCAAGTTGCTTCATCTTTTGTTGTGATTGTTTTAGAGATTCTTGCAATTTTTGTTCTGACTGCTGTTCTTCTTTGAGTGTTCCCTTCGCTTCTGTCAGTTTTTGTTTGTTTTGTTTTAAAATCAACAACATCTCTTCTTTTTCTTTAAGAAGTTTTTGTATATCTCTTTTTTGTTGTTCTAAAAAAGTAAGGTCGTTTTTATGGGTTGTATTTGACTTTTCCAATTTTGAAGAGAGGATTTGATAATCATGTTGGATTTTTTGAAATTGTAATTCTGCTTTATTTTCATGCGTATCAACTGATTTTTGAGGACTTTTTTTCATCACAAGAGGTTGCTTTCGCATTTTTTGTACAATTTTTTCGTCTTTGATTGGTGTTTTAGACTCATGTTTGAAATAGATTGTTTTAGAATCTGGTTCAAGTACTTTGTGTACCTCTGTTTGTAACGGTTTTACCGCTTCCTTCTTGAGCGTTTCAATGTGTTTGTTTTGATGTGTTGTATCTGAACAACTTCTAAAAAACAATACCAAACCTGCTAATATAAGTAATAATAGAATAACTCTAACCATCTGTGTCATATATAACCTCCTAAAGTATTTGAAAAAATTATAGTTAAATATGACTGAAATCTTGATTATAACAAATTATTATAATCAAATAAGGCTTTTATATAAAAGGAAGTAAGGGGGTATCTCTAAAGAGCAACAAGGAGAGATACCCTTGTTGTTCTATATATTCTTAATAACTATACGAAACACCTACGGTAACAAGTGTCGCACTTGCGTTATCAAAAGTTCCTTCTATAGCAAGAGGATTTGCCGTAGATCTTCCTTGTGAAACACTTCTCTTATCTTTTTTATCATATAAGACACTAGCTCCAAAAGAGACAGATTTACTGTATTTATAATCAAATCCAGCAGAGTAGATGGTAGCATCAGAATCTGGTAATTCAAATCCAAGATATTTACTATTTGCAGGATTCTCATCGAGTGCAAACCCACCCATCAAAGTTAATTTATTATTATAATGATGTGTTAAACCGATTCGATACGCATTTGTATCTTTCCATTCCCTAAGCTTAGGATCATCAAAAGCAGCTTTTAAGGCCAAAGGAACATTGTCTTTAAACTCAAAATCAAGTGCTTTATATTTACTCCACATTGTTTTATCATATTCAAGTTCTACCGTTGTTGCACCAAAGTCATAAGAGAGTGCAACAGCTGCAATGGCAGGAAGTGGTACTTCGACACTCGCCCCTCCATCATAAAGTTTGGTACCGCTGAGATATAGTTTAGCATTACCTTCATGATTGAGATCGACATTGGAGCGATAAGATGCTGCAAGATTAAGATTTTTAACAGGTTTATACGTTAGTGCTACATTATATCCATACTCGGTAGTATCAGCTTCCATGTCCCTTTTAGCAGGAATACCAATGGCAGTAGCATCACTTTTAACAACACCTTTACTATAAATGATTCTTGCACCTGCACCAACTGCAAATTGGTCAGTAATTTTATATGATAAAACTGGATTAAACTCTAAGATTTTAAGTGTAAACTCTTGGGATACTGCTTTCGCATAGGGGCTACTCCATTTTTTAGATAGACCACCTGGTACTGTTAAAGAGAGTCCATAACGAAATCCATTATACTCTTGTGATGTGAAAAAGAGGTGAGGAATAACGATATTTTCTTTTTTAGATTCTGAGTTAAATGCTGGGTTTTGGGCATCTGTATATTTTATTTTAGCAAGTCCAACATATGTTAAAGCAGCAGTAATCTGATTTTTATCAGCATTAAAAGCCATATTTGCTGGGTTAAAATAGGCGCTATCTGCTCCATTTGCGTTGGCAAGATAAGCACCTCCTAGGGCTGTAGAGTTTGGTGATTGCTCTGGCAAGCGATAAGCACTGGCAAGTAGAATAGTGGCACTGAGGAGGGAAAGAGTGATAATTTTTTTCATTATTTTTCTCCTTTTCGAATTTGGGCAAACCATGGGATTACTTTACTGTATGCAACTGGTGCACAGTTTCCGTGGACTGTTTCTTGTTTGGTCACATCGGCGGTGACACCTTCGATGGGTACTAGTTCGACGGATTTAGCTCCCTGTTTGGTAAATGCCTGATAGGCAATCTGGCTCATCGCATAGGGGATAATCTCATCGTTGGTGCAGTGCAGCAGTTTCATCGGCACAGCGGGCTTCCAGTTTATGGGTGAGTTTTCAATAAAATGTTTGCGAAGTGGATCGTTTGGATCGTTTTGATAATCGCTCATAAAACTTGCTTTGAAAAGTTTGTCTGGTGCTTGATCAGAAGGATTTCCGCTGAGTATATTGGGTAGGGAAACATAGGCAACAGTAGCGTTATGCTCACCATCAAAAACGGTTTTAACGACAGGTAAATATTTGTCCACGATAATATCTGAGAGTTTTACATCATCATAAGTATCACTGTAAGCTTTGATCACATACGCTAAATAGGGAGGAAATGCCATTACAGGTTGAGAGAAGACACCCAAACCAATCTTTTCTAGATCATATGGGCCAGCCATCGGTGCAACTGCCATCAAGTGTATTTCTGGGTGATGCTCCTGAATCTCTTTTGCAGCTGCCATGGTCGCGTAGCCACCTTCAGAGTAACCAGATAGAAATACCTGTCCATTGATCGGAAGACCTGCTTTGTTAGCAAATGCGATTGCCGCTTCAATCATATCGACTGTACTGTTTGCCAGTGGTTTTTCGAGTATGAATGGATGTGAAACATTGGAATCTCCATATCCTGGATAGTCGGGTTGTACGGTCATAAAACCTGCTACACCGCTGAACATGGTAGCAAGTGCATTGGGTCGGTGGGTGGCAAGTGCTTCCGCTGTCGGCGCTTCCGCTTTAGTGAAGATAGTACCGTGTTGATCTGAAACGATCGAGAGAGAAAAGTTACTTCCATTATTATCTTTTTTATATGCCGCCATAAATTGAGGCGTGATTGCTGGAATGGTAATCAATCCCGAAGCGACAATCTCTTTGCCGTGCGCATCTGTTGTTTTGTAATTAATTTTATACGATTTGATGCCTAGCAGAGCTTGTTGACCAGCGCCTTGTGCATTTAGACCAGCTTGAATCGCTGCTTTGGGAACATCTACAATGGGTTTAAATGTCTCCTGTGAAAGAATCAGGTTTGACCCGACAACATTTTTATTTTCATTGTCATAGCCTCCACATCCACTGAGTAGTGTCAGTGCTACGACACCCGAAATGAGTGTGAGCTTTATTTCTTTAACCATATAGCCTCCTTTAAATTTGACTTTTATAATTATAGGTAATATATGGTTAAATTATTACATTTTCATTACATAAACGTTGGAGCATCGTTGGAGAAGAGTATCAAATCTCCTGCCCGTGTCTCTTTTGCCAAGATCTCTTCGAGTTTACTTTTGTCTCTTAAAATCACTTTTTTTGCCTTTTTGATATGGGTTGCTAAAATTTGCGCATTGGTAGAACCTGTGATGATAACGGTATCAAAAACTGTATCTATCTTTTGGGCTAGTTTGATATTTGTTTCATCATCACTTTCAACGATGCCTGGAGTGATGAGAATTTTTGGACCTTGAAATGTATTTGCCAAATCATATGATGCACACATACCTTCAAAATTGCCGTTGAAACTATCATCTATGATTAGTTTACCGCCGGCTTCTATCTTTTGCAGACGATGTTCAACACCTTGTAGTTTAGAGACTGCTTTTTTGATCGTATCTAGATCAAGACCAAGTTTGTGTGCTACTAAGATAGCCGCTGTGATGTTAACGGCATTAAATGCACCAAGAAGCGGTGCATTTAAATGCTCTTTTTTGCCATCGAGTAAAAGATCAAATGATATACCATCAAGTGTGGCGTTGATATTGTGGATATTTGAGCCGTATAGTATAACTTGTTCATTTGGTTTTACATTTGCACTTTCATGTACAAATGCAATTTTTAACTTCTCAGAGTGGAGTATCTCCATCTTTGTATTTCGTATGTTTTCAAGTGTTTTAAAATACTCAATATGTTGGGGACCAATATTGCCCACAATCGCATAATCATGGTGTAAAAACTTAGCTATCTCATCAATATCTCCACGCTCTCTTGCCCCAGCTTCTGCGATATATATCTTTGTTTGGGGTGGTAAATCATCATTGACATCTTTCATCAAACCGCCAAGTGTATTGACACTGCGTGGTGTCATATACGTGTTAAAATGAGAAGAGAGGATTTGATATAAAAAGTTTTTGATACTTGTTTTTCCATAACTGGCTGTGATAGCAACAATCTGTAAATCTTTCATACTTGCTAACTTTTTGCGTGCCTCTTTTTTAAATCCCAAAAAGAGCATCTTCTCAAAAAGATAACTCGCAAGCAGTGCAAACAGAAGTGGGAGTATGACACCATAAAGATGACATGATTTGCTACTAAGGCAAAGCGCATCTTCGATCAAGATTGCAAACACTAAAAAGAGAAAAAAACGTTTAACACGAGCAGTTACTACCAGTTTTTTATCTATCTTTTTATACCAAAGATAAAGAGCAGGTAAAAAGCCGGCATAAAAATAGATCCAGAAATATTTTCCTGTTGTATAATAAGCCAGTACAGGGACTAAGAAATAGAGTAGATGCCAGATATATTTTTTATGACGAAATAAAACCCGTTCTAGTTTATAACTATACCATTGCATATTTAGGATCAAGTACCAACCAAGTGTTAGTGTTAACAAAAGGTGTGAGATGAGTATAAAGATTTGAAAACTATGCATAAAATTCCTCTGTGATGATATCGCCGATTGTTTGGGCGTGTTGTGTAAAGAAAAAGTGATTACCTTCCATAGGGTAAAATGTACTTTGTGTGATCAGTTCATGTATTTTTTCCCCACTTGAAAGGGGTGTGGCAGTATCAGATTTCCCCCAAAAGAGTAGGGCTTTGGTGTTATAACTTTGGAAAATATTAGAAAAATCTTCATCTACAACATTTTTAAACGTTTCATACATATTTTGTGACATGCCTTTTACATCATCGGAGGCGAAGAGAGATCGCAGTTTTCCAAAGCCTAGATTTTTAAAAAGTTTAAAAAGGGCTATTTTTAGTTTTACATCCAAAGGTTTTTGGGGTTTTATTCCCGCTGAACTTAGCAGTACCAAAAGATTTGGTTGTAATAGTGTCGCAACTTTACCACCAAAAGAGTGCCCCATGATTATATCGTTCTTTAATTGTGTAGTTTCCATAAAGCGTGCGATAATATTTTTGTAATCCATAGTTGTTAAAACCGAATCATTGGGGCTTTTCCCAAATCCTGGCATATCGATATAGATCTGTTTAAAGTGTTTCAATGTTTTTGAAAATGCACCTTTCATGATCTCTTTATTGCTTCCCCAACCATGCAAAACGATCACGTGATCTTTCATACTAGGGTTAAGTATCTCATAATAAATAGGGTAGGTAGAACCGTTATAGTGTATCTCTTTTACTGCCATGTAATATTTATTGACCTTTTTGTATAATAAATTATGGATGATTTTACAAAAACAAAGCTTATTAACAATCTAATTGATCTTGTATCTCATTTTTATGAGTTAAAACATAAAGAGGGTACAGCCAAACAAGTACGTTACTTGAAGGGTTTTAGTGAAGGTATTGCATTTACACTTGTGGAAGCAAATGCGTTACAAGAAAAAGAGGCAAAAACTATTTTAAAGGGCTTGGGCAAAAAAAGAGAGTATACCAAACCTAAAGTATCTGTAAAAGAGGAGATGCCCATGGTCACGGAGGAAAAAAATACCCAAGAGCCTTCAATCTTTGAACAAGAGTATGATCTTCCGACAGATGGTTTGGATGTACCAACGATTTTTAGGAAACATAGTAATAAAAAAGAGTTATGAAAAAAAGGTTAAATATTGGTATCTAATTTTTGACACTGCAATTAAGGAGCTTATGTGTATGAATCTTGTCATAGTATGAAAGATGGAGAAATTCTGAACTTGAAATATCCAGAGTATCCGCTTTATCACGCTGTATTATATGGGGATAAAGTGAGCACCGCCAAATTTTCTAAACGCCTCAGTTGTGCGATAAAACACTTACCCTTGCGTGTGCAATTTCACTACGTGTACAGCACACAAAAAGCAGTGGAAGCCGGAATACAAAAAGATCCTACTTTGGTTTTAGAAGGTGAGATTTTTTTAGAAGGGTTACTTCCGGCAGAAGAGATTACAGAGGCTTTTGAAAAGTTAGACAGATAGCATAGCAGATTGATAAGAATCATTAGAAAACAAGTAAAATATCGAATCATATTTCATTTTGACATATTTTTTAAAATTCGAAGGAAATTATGTTATATTGATTTTTAAGGTATAGTGATGAATATAATATCTCTGTTTTCTGGAGCTGGCGGATTAGATTTAGGTTTTGAAAAAGCAGGTTTTAAAACTGTTTGGGCAAATGAATATGATAAAGAAATTTGGGAAACATTTGAAAAAAATTTTCCAGATACAATTTTGAATAGAAGAAGTATATCAAAAATACCGTCAGATGAAATTCCTGATACAGCAGGACTTATTGGTGGACCACCATGTCAAAGTTGGAGTGAAGCAGGAAAGTTAAGAGGTATTGATGACCACAGAGGACAACTGTTCTTTGAATTTATAAGAGTTTTAAGAGCTAAAAAGCCTCTATTTTTCTTGGCTGAAAATGTTTCTGGTATGTTAGCAAGTCGTCATAGTGAAGCACTCGAAAATATTAAAAATCATTTTATTGATAGTGGTTATAACTTATCATTTAAGTTATTAAATGCTCATGACTATAAAGTACCACAAGATAGAAAAAGAATATTTTTTATTGGGTTTAGAAAAGATTTAAATATTACCTTTACATTCCCAAAAGCATTTTCAAAAAAAAGGTTTTTAAAAGATGTGATTTTTGATTTAAAAGACAATGTGATACCTGCAAAAAATAAGAATTATACAAATGGTGATGATTGTAAGGTTGAAAACCATGAATTTATGATTGGTGGTTTTTCATCAATGTATATGTCAAGAAATAGGGTTAGAAATTGGGATGAACCGTCATTTACAATACAAGCAGGTGGAAGACATGCTCCGCTTCATCCACAAGCTCCCAAAATGCAATTTGTAGAACAAAACAAAAGAATATTTGTTCCTAATAGTGAACATTTATATAGAAGACTTAGTATTAGAGAATGTGCAAGAATTCAAACATTTCCAGATAGTCATAAATTTTATTATAAAAATTTAAGTGCAGGATATAAAATGGTAGGGAATGCAGTGCCTCCATATTTAGCATATTATTTAGCACAAGAGATACAAAAACAGTTACTGCGTGTATATCCTAATATATCGTTGCAGCTAACAAGTGAACCTAGCTCTAAAAATTTGAATATTAATGGTGCATCATATATCCATAAAACACAAAATACAGCCAAACAAACAGTTCATTTATAGTTCAAATATATACGGTTTTCTTAACGATTTGCTAACATAGATTATTATACACTTCATGTATGGCAAAAATATTACTTTTAGAAGATGATGAGGTATTATCTGAAACACTGGTTGAAATGTTAAGAGAAGAGGGCTTTGAAGTGGTTTTGGTATCTGATGGTGAATCAGCACTGGATGCAACTTTTACACAACATTTTGATATCTTTTTGTTGGATGTAAATGTTCCTTTGATGGATGGTTTTGCATTTCTCAAAGCTTTGCGGGAGAGTGAAAACAGTACTCCAGCTATCTATATCACTGCTATGAGTGATGTTGCTTCTCTTTCAAAAGGTTTTGAAGTAGGTGCTGATGACTATATAAAAAAGCCCTTTGATTTTGATGAACTTTTGATTCGTATCAATGCACTACTTCGAAAATCCTATCATACATATGCAAATAAACTTTATAG
>JALULO010000181.1 GCA_027056215.1 Campylobacterales bacterium
TTGGGACCGAGATTTGATGATCGTGTTACGGGTCGATTGGATGAGTTTGGCAAACACGCTAAGATTATTCATGTAGATATTGACCCTAGTAGTATTGGTAAAATAGTACAAGTAGATTATCCTATTGTAGGTGATCTTAAAAATGTACTTACATCCATGGTGGATTTGGCAAAAGAAAAAATTGATCTTGATAAGTATGAAAGTTGGAGAGGTTTACTGGCACGTTATGATGAGATTCATCCTTTGGGATACGATGACACTACTAAAGAGATAAAACCACAATGGGTGATACAAAGGGTAGGAAAACTTTTGGGTGATAAAGCTATTATCTCAACAGATGTTGGTCAGCATCAAATGTGGACCGCACAATTTTATCCATTTTCTTTTCCAAGACAATTTGTCACAAGTGGAGGACTGGGAACGATGGGATTTGGTTTTCCAGCAGCCATGGGCGTTGCAGAATATGCCAAAGATAAAGTAAGTATCAACTTTAGTGGAGATGGTTCTATTTTGATGAATATCCAAGAGTTGATGACCGCAGTTGAACATAAACTACCTGTTATCAATATCATTTTAAATAATAACTTTTTAGGTATGGTACGACAATGGCAAACATTTTTTTATGATAAAAGATTTGCCGAAACTGATCTTTCTATGCAACCAGACTTTGTTAAACTTGCAGAAAGTTTTGGAGCAAAAGGGTATCGTATAGAGACAAAAGAACAGTTCGATGCTGCACTAAAAGAAGCTCTTACACTCGATGTACCGGTTATGATGGATGTGAAAGTGGATCGATTTGAAAATGTATTGCCTATGGTTCCGGCAGGTGGGACACTGTACAATATGATGTTAGAATTTAAGGAAGAGTCATGAAAGAAATCAGAAAAGTAATCTCTGTTATCGTTATCAATGAAGATGGCGTACTTTCACGAATAGCTGGGCTTTTTGCAGGAAGAGGTTACAATATCGAATCCTTAACTGTTGCACCTATACCAGAGAGTGATTTTTCACGTTTTACGATCGTTACCAAAGGTAGTGAACGCGTGTTAGAGCAAATCACCAAACAGTTGCATAAATTGATCCCTACTTACAAAGTTATAGAAACACAAGATGTTGTAGAAAAAGAGATGGCACTGGTAAAAATCCCTTTAGATACCAATATGAGTGGTTTGGACGCTATCCTAAAAGGCTATAACGGTATGGTTGCCAACGCTACAGAAGATTCTTTGATTTTAATGGGTGTTGATGATGCTGATCGTATCTCAAATTTTTTAAAAATTATTAAAAAGTTTAATCCCACTGAAATCGTTCGAGGCGGTTCGGTCTCCATGGAGAAGTGATGTTTTTAAGCGATTTAGCACAAAAACTGCAACTGCCCTTTAGCGGAAATGATTTTGAGATCAGTGCTATCAATACACTTATGGATGCTTCACCAGATGAAATATCTTTTTTTGACAATAAAAAATATATAGATACAGTAGGGCAAACAAAAGCTGGTGCTGTTTTTATAGAAGAAGCATTTGCCAAACTTTTGCCCGATACGACAATCGCATTGATCAGTGATGAACCATACTTAAAAATGGCAAAAGCGAGTTTCTTTTTTAAAAAACCATTAATCAGAGAAGGGTTAGCTAGCCATATTGATCCAACTGCGACTATAGCCCAAAATGTACATATTGGAAATGGTGCAGTAATCGGTGAAAATGTAACCATACTTAGCGGTGCAGTGATCGGTGAAGAAGTCCAAATCGGTGCAGATAGTATCATCTACCCAAATGTTACGATCTACAATGATGTCAAAATCGGTAAACATTGTACCATCCATGCCGGTACTGTTGTTGGCAGTGATGGCTTTGGATATGCCCACACAAAGATGGGTGAGCATGTTAAGATATACCATAACGGTAAGGTGATCATAGAAGATCATGTTGAGATTGGTGCAAACACAGCGATAGACCGTGCTGTATTTGGTGCAACCATTATCAAAAAAGGATCAAAAATAGACAATCTCATTCAGATTGGACACAATTGTGAGATAGGGGAACATTGTATCATCGTATCACAAGTAGGGATATCTGGTTCAAGTAAACTAGGACGAAATGTTGTGATGGGTGGGCAAAGTGCCACAGCAGGACATCTTGAAATTGCTGATTTTGTAACAATCGCAGCACGCGGTGGTGT
>JALULO010000182.1 GCA_027056215.1 Campylobacterales bacterium
TCGTATCACAAGTAGGGATATCTGGTTCAAGTAAACTAGGACGAAATGTTGTGATGGGTGGGCAAAGTGCCACAGCAGGACATCTTGAAATTGCTGATTTTGTAACAATCGCAGCACGCGGTGGTGTTACAAAATCAATCCGTCAAAAAGATGTCTATAGTGGTTTCCCACTGATGCGTCATAAAGATTGGTTAAAATTACAAGCAAAAATATCAAAATTATTAAAATAAAGGAATAAAGTATATGAGTGGCAAAAACACAGTATTAAAAGCATTTAAATTAGCAGGTACAAAAGGTGGAGAGATATCAGTCTCAAAGATAGAAGAACCATATGGTCCAAAATCAGATCCAGTTGTGAGCATTGGAATCTCTCTGAAAGCAGGAAGTGAAGAACCTGATTGGAAAGCACATATCCCTTATGAAAATCTTGATGAATTGATCACCGCACTTCAAGAAGCTAAAGCGCAAAAATAGCGTAAAAACCCCTTATAAAGATGGATAATCCATCTTTAAGCTAAATTTGCGTAAAATCCGCAACTTATTAACGATACATAAAGGAAATTCAGATGAAAAGAACATATCAACCACATAATACACCAAGAAAAAGAACACACGGTTTTCGTGCTAGAATGGCAACCAAAAATGGTAGAAGAGTTATCCGTGCAAGACGTGCAAAGGGTAGAAAAAGATTAGCTGTTTAAGAGATTTTCAAACATTAAAATCGCCTAAAGAATTTGGCTATTTTTATAACAATAGTAAAAAAAAGCATGTTCGCTCACAAATTGTATTTTATGAAACATGTGATGATAAAAAAGTTGGCTTTACAGCAAGCAAAAAAATAGGCAATGCTGTAAAGCGTAACTTTGCTAAAAGACGTATGCGGGCTGCCTTTTTGTCCTTACAGTCTAACTTAAAGACTGGTACATATATATTTGTTGCAAAAAAAGAGATTCTTAGTATGGATTTTACACTGATACAAAAAGATATGCGCTATGCACTTAAAAAACTTGATGCTTGTTAGCCCTTATATATCATGAACAGTATCGCTTTATATCTTCTCAAAATATACCAGAAATTTTTTACACTTTTTAGTTTTGGTAGTTGCAGATATTATCCGACTTGTTCAGAGTATGCAAAATGGCAATATCAAAAAAATGGTTTTTTTAGGGCAACGATCTCTTCACTGCTTCGAATCCTTCGATGCAATCAACTTTTTATAGGTGGAATTGATTATCCCATTGTAAAAATGAGCTTAAATTCTAATACAATTTGCTATCATAACGCAAATACAAATAAGATTATTGTACAATTCTGGCTTGTTCCAAAATCGGACAATGATTATTATCTAATCAAAACTTTCAAAAGGAATTCACATTGCTTGACAAAATGACGCAACAACAACGCATGGTACTTGCGATAGTACTTAGTTTTTTATTTTTCGTAGCGTATGATTTTTTACTGCCAAAATCTGCTCCAGTTACACTTGAGAACAATCAAAGTACAACAATACAACAACAATCAAATATACAAACCAATGCGACATCAGCTCCAGCACCTATGTCAATCGCACAACCAGAATCTGCATCGGCACAAACATCAACTGCACCAATTCAAAAAACTGCTGAGAAAACGAGTGAAATCTCTGATGTTCATACACCTTCATTTCACGCTAAGATAGATTCACTTGGACGTATCAGTTTATATGAAGTTTTACTTGATAAGTTTAAAACAAAAGATGGTAAATTACCAAATCTTGTTGATCCTACTTCTCCTGTAAAACCACTTGAAATAAGATTTAGCGATCCAGCTTTAAATGAAGAAGCATTTAAAGTTCCCTACACAGCTAGTAGTGCTATTATAAATGTAACTAATGCGGATAAAGTGCTTACATTAACGCAAAAACTAAGCAAAGTTACTGTTACCAAAAAAATCACATTTCATACAAACGGTACTTATTCACTGCAAGTGCAGTTGAGTAATCCTGTAGAATATTACATCAGTCCGGGCTTTAGACCAAAAGAAGCAAGTAGTATGTATACCTTTAAAGGTGTACTCGTACGTAAAGCAGACGGTACGATTGATACGGTAAAAGATGGTGGTGCAAAAGGTAATGAAGTTTATATGAAAGCGACTGTCATCAGTGCCTGTGATAAGTATTTCGCAACAACTTTTTACAATTTTAAAAATGGATTTGATGTTTATATCACTAAAGATGCGAAAGAAGATCCTTTGGCATTTGTCAAAGGTAGTGCAAACTTAAGTCTTGATGGATACGCAGGTGCAAAAGAACATGATAAACTAAGCTCTATAGATCCCAGATTAACTGATATCATAGAGTATGGCTTTTTTACATTTCTTGCAAAACCTATGTTTGTTTTTCTTAAAACTATTTATAATTACGTTGGTAACTGGGGATGGGCAATCGTACTGACAACTATCTTGCTAAGATTGATACTTTTTCCTTTAACCTATAAAGGTATGGTCTCTATGAATCGTCTTAAAGTGCTTTCCCCAAAAGTCAAAGAGATTCAGAAAAAATATAAAGGCGAACCACAAAAGATGAACGCCAAGATGATGGAGTTGTATAAAAAGAACAATGCAAATCCTATGGGCGGTTGTTTACCGATGATCTTGCAAATACCTGTATTTTTCGCCATCTATCGTGTACTTTTAAATGCAGTTGAACTTAAACACGCACCTTGGATGGGATGGATTCATGATCTTTCAGCTATGGATCCTTACTATATCTTACCGGTTTTGATGGCAGGTACGATGTTCTGGCAACAACGCCTCACACCAAATAACTTTACTGATCCGATGCAAGAGAAGATCATGAAGTTTTTACCACTTATCTTTATGTTCTTTTTCGTGACATTCCCTGCTGGTTTAACGCTTTATTGGTTTGTGAATAACCTTTTTGGTGTTGCTCAACAGTATTATGTTAACAGTATCTTTAAAAAAGAGAAAGCACAAAAGGCTGCAGCATGAAAAATCAATTTACTGCAGATACGTTAGAAGATGCTTACAAAGAAGCTTCGCTAACACTTGAATGTTCCATCATCGATCTGGATATTGAAGTTTTGCAGTATCCTTCAAAGGGCTTTTTAGGCATGTTTGCTAAAAAAGCCATCATCGAAGCACGTTTTAAAAATGAAAAAAAGCAAGCTAACGACCAAGAAAGTAAAAAAGAAAATACCACTATAAAAAATTCTCCTCTCTCATTGGAAATCGAAGAGAAGATGGGATATCTACTTCAAAGTAGTTGTTTTGATGCCTATGTCCATGAAGTAAAAGTTGATGAAGATACCCATCAAGTTTACATCAAGATAGATGGTGAAGATGCAGCACTTATGATAGGAAAAGAGGGGTATCGATATAAAGCACTCTCTTACATGATCTATAACTGGATCAAAATAAAATACAATCTCACAGCTACACTGGAGATAGCCTCTTTCTTACAAACCCAAAAAGAGAGCATCGCAAACTATATCGAATCGCTTAAAGAGAGAATCGAAGAAAATGCAAAAGTGCAAACCAAACCACTTGACGGTATCTTGGTAAAACTTGCACTCGATGGTTTGAGGGAGAAATATCCTGAAAAATACGTAGCCATCCGTACTCTCAAATCTGGAAAAAAGATTGTCATCGTTAACGATTATAAACGAGGTGGATGATTACTGATACAATTTGTGCAATAGCCACAGCCCATGGAGTAGGGGGGATCGCAATCGTCAGGCTTAGTGGCGATAAATCCCTCCAAATAGCACACACCATCACAAAAAACAATCTCTTGAAACCGAGATATGCATCATTATGTGATCTCTTTGATCAAAACGATACCCTTATCGACGAATCTCTTGTGATCTATTTTAAAAATCCGCACAGTTTCACCGGTGAAGATATCGTTGAATTTCAATGCCATGGTGGTTTTATCACAGCACAACGCATACTAGATGCAAGTTTGGCTTTTGGAGCGAGATTAGCCAATCCTGGTGAGTTTACAAAACGTGCTGTATTAAACGGAAAAATGGATCTTGCACAAGCAGAAGCTATCGCAAAACTGATAGAGAGTAAAAGTATAGACAGCGCTAAAATCCTTACAAAACAGATGAAAGGACAACTCAGTCACTTTGTAGAAGATTTACGTGATAAATTGATCGAGATTTTAGCTTTTGTCGAAGTCAACATAGACTATGCAGAAGAAGATCTACCCCAAGATTTGCTCAACCAAATCACCCAAAAGCTGCAATACATCAAAACAACGTTAAGCCAAGCCCTGCAAGCGAGTCAAAGCAGGGAAGGGTTGATAGAGGGATTCAAAGTTGCTATCATCGGTAAACCAAATGTTGGAAAAAGTTCTCTTCTCAATGCCCTTTTGCACTATGATAGAGCCATCATAAGCGATATCGCAGGTACAACCCGTGATACCATCGAAGAAGAGATCAAAATCTCAACACACTTAGTAAAAATAGTCGATACAGCAGGCATACGAGAAGCAGGCGAGGGCATAGAAAAGATAGGTATACAACGCTCCATCGAAGCTGTAAAAAGTGCTGATATCGTCATCGCCCTATTTGATGGAAGCCAGACACTAGACAGCGATGATCTCAATATCATAGATATACTCCAACAGTACAAAGCACAAAAAGATATCATAGTTGCTATCAACAAGAGTGACTTACAAGCGTTGATACAAGTAGAGACATTAGAGACATTTTCACCCATAAATATCAGTACAAAACAGAGTGTCTTATCTATCATAAACAAACTAGATGCACTCCTTAACAGCAAAAGTGTACATGACGATCTGCTACTCATCTCAAAAAGACAGGTAGACACCGTTACCAAAGCACACGATGCCATACAAAGAGCGACACCACTGCTACAAGATGGAGAACTTGAATTTTTTGCGTATGAGATCAACGAAGCGATAGAAGCCATTGCTTCTATAACACAAGCTTTTGAAAGAGATGAAATACTAGACAAAATGTTTGGTAGTTTTTGTTTAGGAAAGTAGTGCTTATGCGATCTGCATTTGTGGTCATCCGAAAATTTTGATATAATGATCAGTATCAATGGTGATGGGAGTCGGTATGACAAAGTTTGATATATTGCTTTTTTTAAAAGAGAAGAAACCATTTTTAAAAAAACATTATCATATAGATGAAATTGGTCTTTTTGGCTCTTACGCTAGATGGGTAAAGAACATAGAGTAATTTTAGATTTTAGAAATCTTATCGTTCATGAATATTTTACATCAAGAACTTCCATCTTTTCAAAAGAGTATCTATCAACTACTGCAAAAGTTTGATCAAGATCGATTACTACAAATCATAGTAGATGAAAAAGAGGACAATCGCGGGAAGACAGTTGAATTTCTTCAAAATTTATATGATAATATCTTGAAATGGTGAGCCTTATTGCTTGACAACAGTACTGTATTACAGTACAATAGAACTTTATTTCTATGAAAAAAGGAGTTTTAATGACAGTATCGGTCAATCAATTTCGTGCCAATTTAAAAAAGTATGTAGATGAAGCTCTTGACACACATGAACCACTGATAGTCAGCCGTAAAAATGGAGAAGATTTTGTGGTACTTTCCTCGGAAGATTATGAGAGAGAAAAAGAGACGCTCTATATTCTTAGTAACAAAAACTTGATGTATCAGATCGAAGAATCACTTGCAACTTTTAAAGAAAAGAGTGGACGTACTGTAACCATGGAAGAACTGGAAGCATAGTGCGTGTACTGATTTTTGAGGGTACAACGTGGGATACATACGAAACACTCCGAGAAAAAGACAAACGACTTCATAAAAACCTCGTCAAGATACTCAAGCAGATGCTAAGAGAAGAGAATCCTGTACAAGGCTACGGAAAACCAGAAAAACTTAAACACACACTAAGCGGTCTCTATTCCCGGAGGATATCTCAAAAAGATCGGTTGATCTATACATTTGACGATACAGCGATTCATATTTTCGCCATAGGCGGTCATTACAAAGATAAATAGAGAGTTCAGATTGAACCGATTTGTTTTTCATTTTCACTGTTTGATTTCATATTTTGATACACCACAAAAACCAGCGATGCCAGCACCGTGATAAAGATGATGCTATATCCCGTTGGTAGATCAAGGTTGTATGAGGCATAGAGCGCGATGACGATCGATATAGAGCCGAAAATCCAACCAAAATAGAGCGGATTGAATCTCTTTTGTACGATTCCGGCGTATGCAGGGGCGATCAAAAGAGCAAAGACGACCAACACGCCAGCGGATTGCACGGATGATGTGACGGTTAGTGCAAGCATGACAAAAAAGAGTAATTCTTTGAGCACTCCTTTGCTTCTTGGATAGAGAAAAAACATCACCAGTGAGATAGGCAGATAAATCGCGATATCTTTATAGAGATCGTCACTTGATGTAAAGAGAATATCCGCAGCACTTAGCTTAGAAAAGAGTTCCATTCCCTCTGCACTTTTTGCAAGCACTAACATGATAGATGAGATACCAAGTGCATACAAAAGTCCGATAAATGCTTCAACATTTTTGATATGTCTGGTCGCCCAAGCGATGAGTACCGCAGCTGTGATCGCAAAAAGAAGAGTCAAAGGAGTTTGATACGCACCCTCTAGAAAAGCCACACTCAAAGCCATACCAACAGCAGCGATCTGACCAATAGCCAGATCGGTAAAAATCACTCCACGGCGGATGATCTCCACTCCAAAAATGGTATGGATGTAAACAAGCAGTATAGCCAGCACAAAAGCTGGCCATAAAAGTTCTATTATTTGCATATTCTTGTACTTATGGTATTGTAAAAATCTTCGAGCTTTTCAGTCCCTTTGACAGCACCCACATCATGAGGAATCACAACCACTTTTGCACCACTTTTGAGAGCGATGAACTTTGCGGTTTTCTTTTCATGATAGACATCTTGAAGAATCTTTTGAACACCATTTTGCTTCATAAGATTGATCAGTTCGATAGTATGTTTTGAACTTGGTGCGATTCCTGGAAGAGGTTCGATGTTGCCAATATTTTCGATATGATAGCGTCTCAAAAAGTAGTTATAGAGTTCATGATATTGCACCACTTTTTTGGTTTTACACGTTGCCATTTTTGTATCGTAATCTGTTAAAAATGCATTCCACTTTTTCAGAAAATGCTCCAGATTTTTTTCATATGTTGATGCATGAGAAGGATCGATCTGAGCCAATTTTTTTGCGATCACTTTCGCCATGACCAACACTTGATGTGGATCGGTAGCGTAGTGAGGGTTGCCCTGTGCATGGATATCTCCAAAAGAGCGTGAAACCGATGCCGGCTTGTCAATCATCTTGATAAAGTGACTCATATCCAAAAAGCCTTTGGCTCCGGGTTGAATCTTTGCGTTATTGGCACTTTTGATGAGTGGCGGAAGCCATCCCACTTCCAACCCACCGCCGTTGATAACGAGCAAATCAGCACGGCGAAGTTTAGAAAGCAGGGAGGGTTTTGGCACGATGAAGTGCGGATCATATTTACTGCTACCTAGTACTGTAACAGTGATTAAGTCGCCTCCTATCGCTTTTGCAACTGCACCTGATGTTGTGTATGTTGTATCAACTTTAAGCGATGCAAAAAGTGAGCTGATAGTTAGTAATGTTATTAAAATAATCTTTTTCATGTCTTCTCCTTAGTATGCGTGCGCACCATGTGCACCTGTAGCTATGTTGATGGTTAACATCACCGTATCGATATCTTTTTGATTGCCATGGATCACTTTTGTTCTGTCATGAGAGTACTCAAGTCTCAGTCTGGAAAAAGGGAAGGGCTTATACTGTAGCATCGCTGTGTATTTGTCAAGGTTATCGGTCTCGATGCTGTTTTTGGTAATCTTCTCATACCGAACACCACCGCTGTAGTTTTTGTTGTACTGATAAACCAAACCACTATATAAACCTGCCTGTTTATCTGTTGTGTTTTGGGTATCTTTGTTTCGTTGCAGGTATTCACTTTGCCAGCTCAGTGCACTGTAACTTCCAAGTTGCTTTCTAATCGTCAAATCTACACCATAAACATCACTATCTCTATTTTCTTCTGTTTTACCATGGGCTAAACTCATCCCTGCCAAGAGTGACATATCGTCGCTGATATCTAAACTCGTTTTGAGATAACCAACAAAAAGATTGTTCTTTTCCGGCTCTCCAAAACTTTTGTCATTTCCGCCCTGCAACGCTTCGACACCTGTCATGATGTAGGTGTCAGTCGGAGCAACCCACTGAAGCTGTACACCCGGATCGCTGATAACATCAGGTCCAAAAAGTGCTTTGTAAATCACAGGTTGTTCATCGAAGTTCCATGCGTGTTGGTGTTTTTCATTGATACGACCAAAAGCACTTCTAAATTTACCCATCTTCAAACGCAATCCTTCAGGCAGACTCGTCGTCGTGACATACGCCTCCTCAATCTCAAACGCATCAGGATGCAAGTGAAATATCGCAAAGGCTTCAAAATAGGGATCGACCATCGAGTGCATCGCCACTTCTGCATAGTATACTACCCCAATTAATCAAGACAACTTTTCCAAATTCCTTATTACCTTCAACCATGTTACTTTATGAAACTTTTATATCTGACGAAGTGTAGTTTTCATCATTAATCTGTAAACTATCATAGT
>JALULO010000183.1 GCA_027056215.1 Campylobacterales bacterium
AACAAAAACTGTTATAAAAACATCGCAGATACTTTTTTCACGGTCATGAAAGAGTTTTTGACAAATATCAGAAAGTATGATCATGTCAGTATCCATGGAACAGCAAATCATTATATCTTGATAGCACCATTTGTGATATTTTTTGCCAAACTGTTTGGTAAAAGTGTCAGTTTACGAAAATTTGCCGGCAATTTTAACGAGATATATGAGAGCGTTGATCCCCTTAGAAAAGGGTTGATAAGGTATGTGTTAACAAAAGCAGATCTTAGTTTTTTTGAAACCAAGTACCTTGTAGAGTACTTTCAAAAACTCAATCCAAAAACATACTGGTTTCCCAACGTTCGTCGTCGCCCAAAAGATACTGCACCTAAAAGTGACTTTCACAAAAAGTTTGTCTATATCAGTCACCTTAAAGACGAAAAAGGAACACAAGAGTTACTAGAAGCGTGTAAACGTCTCGATGATAGCTTTGATGTCAAGATCTATGGACCCGTTCATGAAGAAAAATATACACCCGAATATGTTGCTAGCTACAACACCACGTATGAAGGCTCACTCACCCCAACAGAAGTAGTCTCAACCCTAAAAGATGCCGATGTCTTAGTCTTGCCAAGTCATAGAGAGGGGTATCCTGGGATCGTGATAGAAGCATACTCAGTCGGTAGACCAGTCCTTGTAACAAACCTTCCTGCTATCGCTGAAATCGTCCAAGAGGGTGAAACAGGTGTATTGGTAGAACCCAAAAATGTAGATGCTCTGTTAGAAGGATTTGCAAAATTTAGTACAGAAAACTATGCACACATGTCACAAAATGCGTACGAAGCCTTTGAAAACTTTAACTCCATGCCACAAACAAAACACTTTTTGGACAAAATAGACAGTCTATAAGCCTTACCAGCTTATCTGTCTGTATGTTACGATTTGCATCCATGGTTCATTGGGAACTTCTTCCTGTTTAATATATTAAATATTTAAACTAAAATTATTATTTAATATGTTCTTTCGTATGATTTATATCACAGTATAAAAAAGAAGTTATTTGAAAAAGTTTAAACTTTAAGCCTGTGTTAACTAAATAGTTATTATAATTATTTATATAAAAGTTCTTTTCAAAATGGTATTGGAAGTTTTATCTAAATCGCTCAAATACAAAATCAAAGTCGATTTTTGCAGTACACTCGAGGTTTCTAAAGGCAAAGCTACCCTCTAATAGATCAACAATTTTTTCATATTTGTTTTGTTGTAAGCCAAATATTTTTGCTTTCAAATCTTCTGGATATAGTAAGATATAGTACTTTACTTTTTCCATTTCATATAAGTCAAACTTTATCTCTTCATCTCTTTTGGCACTTGTGGGTGATACGATTTCGATGATGAGTTCAGGGGATTTTTTGATATACTTACCCTCCTTTTGTCCACAGATAAGCGCGATATCGGGTCTTACGATAGTGTCATCTGCTAGTTTATAATCCATCTCAGAAACTACCATACAGTTTTTGCACTCTTTTAAACTCTCTGTTAGACTAGTACCTGCAAGCATCGCTATTGCCTGATGTGTTAGTATCGGTGATGGAGCCATAGCGTAAGCTATACCGTGTATAAGCTCCCAATCACCCTCCCAATGAATATAGTCATCATACGTATATTCAGGTAAATACTCTTTTTTTACTGCACCCATACTTATTCCTTTGGAAGTATTATACTAAAAAAATTCTTGTATAGTGAACGCATATTACCTATTTCTTATCGTGATATTACTCTCTCCAAATAATGTCAATACTACCTGTGGAATCGTTTTATCTACGGCAAAGAAGAGTGGGTAAAATGTTGGTGAGGGGATGCAGCTGTTTTTTGTGATTTTAAAGGTTTGATTGTCCTCATTTGTGATTGTAAGATTACAATCTTTATCTATGGTTATTGGATAAAAGAGTAAGTTTGCACTGCTGTAGGGGATATCGTTTGTTTTGGTTATCCATGAGCTTACGGTTGTTTGTTCATGCTTTGAAAGTAGTGTTTGTGCGCTGTTATTTAAGTCTGTGAAAAAGGTATCGGAACTGCGTTTGTCTGTGAGTAGGGTGTATGTTTGATAGCTATCGATAAAGGGTTGGTTTGCATCTGTGATGGGAAGTTTATCTGTTTGTATGTATTTTAAAAGTATGGGCATATAGACGTTTTGAGCGGTTGAATCTCCTGCCTCCATAGCACCTTCTGGTGCAGTTTTGTTATCTTGGGGATTGTTCATGACACCACATCCTGCAAGTATGAGTGTAAAAAAAAGTAAAACTTTAAACATAAGATCCCTTTGGTTTTTGTATATTGTACTATAAAAAAATGTGGAAAAAGTGTCTCGTTAATTTTTTTCTACATTTTTTCGACACTTTTTTATAGTAAAATAGATTTATGAAACTCAAAAAACGTTATTCGCTTCTTTATGTTGAAGATGAAGTCTTGATTCGCAAGGCAGCAGTTGCCTTTCTGGAAGATCAGTTTAGTGAAATCTATGAAGCGTCAGATGGTGTGGAAGCATATCGCCTCTATAAGCAAAAACATCCTGATATCATCATCACTGATATCCAGATGCCAAGGATGAATGGACTACAGTTTTGCGAAAAAATCCGAAAAGAGGATGATCGCACGCCGGTGATCATCTTAACCGCCTATTCCCATAAAGAGTATTTGCTCAAAGCAACGGAGTTAAATCTGGTAAAATATCTCATCAAACCAATCCAAGAAAATGCTTTACATGAAGCTATTTTTCGTGCGATTGAGAAGATAGAGGCTGGGAGCAAAAGTGTGGTTAGCGTGGGAAATGGATACTTTTATGATGGTTTCAATCACCTTTTAACCAACGGTATAGATGTGATGCATCTACCTGCTTTACAAAGTAAACTGTTAGCGATTTTGATACAAAACAAAGGACGTGTGGTCTCCTATCAACAGTTAGAAAATGAGATATATGAAGATAGTGCCATGAGCAAAGATGCTATCCGAAGTTTGGTACGAGATATCCGAAAAGCAAGTTCCAAAGGAATCATAGAAAATATCTCCAAAGTTGGCTATAGGGTGAATCTTGATGGATAAGGTATTGAAAATAAAACTTCTATTTGTGGCGATTGTATTTGGAGCTTCGACCTATTTTTATAAAGCGATTTACTTTCAAAGTCCTGAGCCTTTGTATACCTATGATACAGCGATATTTTTTGTGACAGCTTTGTGTTTTGGCGTGATATTTACAGCTGCGATCTATAACTTTGCTTTGTCGCGTTACATGAAGAGTCAAGAACATCTTTTTTATGCTTTGGCACAATTTTTTACGATTTTGTTTTTGGCGCATCTTGATAGTATCAATATTAAACCCTTTGATACACTTTTTGGTTTGAAAAGTCTCTTTTGGTTTGATGTTTCACAGCTTTTGATGCTCTTTTTTACGATGCTATTTATCAAAGCGTTTTTGTATCACTATCTACACGATAGGCTAGAAGGTTTGATCAATCTCATTTTGTATGCTGTTGTGGCGGATTTCATCATCGCTTTGCTCTTTTCAAGACCACTTATTTTTAAATTGATTCCTATCTTTGTGCCTATTTGGTTGGTGCTGAGTGAAGCCAATCGCTTGTGTGTGAAGGAGCGTAAAGATGTGGCATTTTACTATTTGTTATATGGTTGGGGTGTGGTACTTTTGATTGTAGCAGTAGAGTATGTGGGGTTTGTGGATGCTACTGGGTGGGTTTTCCCATGGCTTCATGTGGCTTTGGCGATAGATGCTATCATTCTCTCTTTAGCACTTTCGTATAAATTTAAACTACTCGAAGATGATCATAAAAGACAACAAAGTATCCTTTTGCAACAATCGCGTTTAGCATCGATGGGAGAGATGATCTCTATCATCGCCCACCAGTGGCGACAACCACTAACATACCTCTCTTTTGCCTTTATGAATATCAATAAAAAATGTGCATCAACAGATGCGAAAGAGACGATCAAAGAGGCACAAAAGCAGTTGCAGTATATGTCTGAGACGATTGAAAATTTTCGAAACTTTTATAATCCTTCAAAGCAAAAAGAGAACTTTTCCATCGCCAAAGCTTGCACAAATGTTACTGAAATGCTTAAAGCTTCTATCCCCTATGTGACACTTCATGTAGAAAAAGATTTTAGCCTTTTTGGTAATCAAAATGAATTTGAACAAGTGATACTTAATCTCCTTAACAACGCAAAAGAAGCAATCCAAACAAGATCCATAAGCGAACCAAAGATAGAAATCAAGATAAACGCTCCTAAAGTCACCGTCACCGACAACGCTGGAGGCATCGATGAAAAAGAGTTAAACCAAATCTTTGAACCCTACCACACTACCAAGGAAAATAACGATGGTATAGGACTCTACATCGCCAAAACCATCATCCAAAACGAACTTAAAGGAAGACTTAATGTTAAAAACATACAAGATGGAGCACGGTTTGAAATGGTGTTTCTGGGAGAAAGTAGGATGTGAATTTTTTGATGAAAGGTGAGGCAATAGCAAATAAAGAGTATGTTAAAATAGACCAAAATCCAGTTTTTGGGAGGTCTTAGTGGCAAAGTTTATCGTTTTAAAAGATATAGCGATTTTGGATCGTGGACATGAAGAAGCAAATAGATTTGTTGCGATTGATGGTGTGGTAGTGGATGATTACGGCTCTTTGGATGGGCGGAGTCTACAAGCTGCAAAACGGGCACTTTCCACCGAAGCGGTTAAACACGGTGCAGTGAGGATTAACCAAAGTAACTGTGTGGATATGGGAGAGAGTGATTTGGAAGCGAGTGATGATATGGTTGTTGCTTACAATGGAGGAGATGTGACCTACACCTCCATGCAAAGTGGTTTTGCGATTGAAAAGTTTATGATTGCCAATCACCTTTTGATGCCTTCTTCGATGTTTCAAGTTCCACGTATTTCTGTGGATGGGCGTTATCCAAGTGCATCCGCACATGATGTTTTGGAAGTAGCAGAAGAGATTGTTCGTTTTTTGCCTTCACCAACTAAAGATGAAGTCAGAGGCGTTATTGAGATGATTTTACAAGAGAGTAGGGTGGTTTACTTTTCACATGAAGATGAAGAGGCTGTTTTACGTGCATTGGTTTAAATAAGTTGTCTTACATTCACCCAAATCTTTTTAAATAAAAATAAAAACTGTATAATAAGGCATACAAAATCAGGATAGATAAAAATGTCAGAAAATAAGCATGTTTTCCCATGGGGAGTTTATATTGGTGATTTGATAGATCGTAATGAATTTTTACCGCTCTATTTAGATAGTACAAATGACTTGATAAGGCATATCGAAGAAGAACATTTAGAATATATAGAAAAACAAGCAAAAAGTATCCGTGAAGATTTAGCTGATCTATCAAAATAAGGATTGAGATCATGACAAAAGAACAAGTTATCAACTTTTTATCTGCAAAAAAAGAGTTCATGAAAGAACACTATGGCGTAGTCAAAATTGGACTCTTCGGAAGTTATGCCAGAGCTGAAAACAGTGATAAATCAGACATAGATATCGCTGTTGAATTGAAGAGAGAAAACAAAGTAGATAACTACTTTGGGCTTTTACATTTTTTAGAAGATAACCTTCATAAAAAAATAGACTTAGGAATTGAAAGCAACATCAAAGAACCTATAAGAAAATATATAGAAAAAGATATTATTCATGTATAAAAAACGAGATGATAAACTTTATATTGGTGATATATTAGAGTCTATAAAAGCTATTGAAGAATACATCCAAGAAATAGACTATGAACAATTTATAGAAAATAGGATGATATATTCTGCAACTATCAGAGAACTAGAAATCATAGGTGAAGCAACGGGAAAAATATCACAAAAAACTAAAGAAAAATATCCAGATATTGACTATCGAACTATCAAAGATTTTAGAAATGTACTAGCTCATGAATACTTTGGAGTAGATATGGAAATAGTTTGGGGAATAGTAACTGAAAAACTATCATATTTAAAAGATCAAATATTGAAGATAAAATAGACTTCAGATATTTTTTTGAAATTGCAACAGTAAAGACAACACTCCCTCGCACACGAATAACTATGTTGTAGGTGAAGTTGATCGTTATAAACTTATCATTATATACAAAGTCCCGATGCTAAAAAGTGTGGTGGCTATCGTTGTTTGAGAGCTATCTATGAGGAGTATAAAAAATGCTGTGATGATTATGAGTATTCCTCTTCCAATAGGTCTCAGATATGTTTTTTGTTTTTCTATCAGAAGATCCAAGCTATCCGAATTCATATGTACTTGAAGTGCATTTTCACTTAGATCGGTGATCACTTTTTTAACACGACGCAGTGTCAATGGTATACCTGTAAATTCGTTTTTGAGAAGTTTTAGTACTTTATCATTGCCTCCCAATGCTTTGGGAATGTACTTTTGTAAAATGGGCAAAATATCTTTGATACCGTTAAAATTTTCGATATATGTTGTACCAAGCCCCTCTATGATAGCGCTCACACGTAGCATATAGATCGCTTCTTGTGGTAGCTTGAAGGGAAGGTCTTTCATCGAAGCCAAGAGATCAAATGCGAGTTGTTGCATCGAAGCTGCATCAAGGTTTTCATCACCAAAAATATCAAACATCTTTTCTGCCAACTCCTGCATACGAATCTGGGGTGCATCATGTGCGACGATTCCCAAACGTTTACAAGCAGTGATATAGAGTTCAAAATCCCTTTCATTGGCAGATTTTATCAACTCTATGATAGCGATTCTGGTAAGATTTGGGATTTTTTTAACCATCCCAAAATCAAGTAATATCAGATTACCAGTTGTATCAATCAAGAGATTTCCAGGGTGTGGATCTGCATGAAAGTAACCGTTTATGAGCATCTGTTCTGTATAAAAATAGATCAGTTTTCCCATGATGTCTTCAAACTTGACACCAAGTTTGGCAAGATTGGTTTTGTCATCAAAACGATATCCCTCTTCAAAACTCATAACAATCGCATATTTGGAACAATGAGATACATAAGGTATTGGAAATTTTACACCACTATCTTGGTAAGTTTTGGAAAATTTTTGAAGATTTTCTAGTTCGTTGGCAAAGTCTACTTCTTGCGTAATCATCGCTGCGAACTCTTCTATCACAGCTTCAACAGAATTTTTGGTGTAATATGAAAAGAGAGGACGAAACAGATGGTTGAAAAATCTCAAGATTTTGATATCGGCTTTGACTTGTTTTTCAATCCCAAAACGTTTAAATTTTACAGCAACTTTTTCACCACTTTTTAGGGTTGCTTGATGTACCTGTCCGATCGATGCACTGGCTATAGGTGTATTGTCAAATGTCTTAAATGGTGTATCGGTAGCAAATGCACTCTGAAAAACCTGCTTAAAGTCAGATTGTGGCATAGGAGGGATTTCATCATGGAGTGTTTTTAAGGCACTCAGATAGTGCTTTTCAAAAAAATCAGCTCTCGTGGCAAGGACTTGTGCTAGTTTGATGTAGGTAGCACCGAGTTCGTTGATATTTTCTTTGAGTTGTGAAGGTGAGAGTGGTTTTATAAAAAGAAACCGTTCTTTCTTTTTGATCAGTAAAAAGATCGTAAACAAAAAGAGGAAAACTTTTTTGATACGAGTAGGGTTGTAAAATGATATGGTTCTTTTCACGGTTTTAAATATTATGCTCTTCTAGTAATATTCCGATTAGATCAGACATCGTTAGGATTCCATAGAGTTCATTATTGTCGATCACCAAAAGGCGTTTGATACTGTTTTTGACCATCATTTGCGCTGCATATTTCATGTCAAGGTTTTGGGATACTGAGATCACAGGTGTTACCGCGATATCATATACATTTAAAAGATCGATATCACCATCTTCGGCTACGATAGATTGTAAGATATTTTTGAAAGTGACCAGACCATAGGCTCCGTGTTCACAATTTTTATCAACGATAAGTGCTTTGATTTGGTGTTTTTTCATGAGTGAAAGTGCCTCTCTGACGTTTGTCATCTGCTTCACTATGATCAGTTTTTCTTTTGGTGTCATAACCTCTTTTACCAGCATATCCTTCTCCTTTATAGTACATTTTTGACTTCATGTTCAAACTTATGAAGTTCTTCGATGTTTAAGCCTGCAACATGACCGAGTGGTACGGTAAATGTCATGGCACTGTTTTCATTGTTTTGTATGTCTAGTTGGGCATTTAATCTTTTCATCACCAAAAGAGAAATTTTTCCAGGTAGTATAAATAGTAGCAGAGAAACGTTTTCTTCTAGGGTAAGTCCAAAAAATATCTTTTTCTCTTTTAGTCCAAGGTTACGTCCTTTAAAAATACTTACAGCACCTGCACCTGCCTCTTTTGCTATACTAACTGCTTCTTCTTCTTTCTCTTCTGCAACTATTGCAACCAATGCTACAAACTTCATGTAATCTCCTTTTGCTTTGCTTTATACGTGGCATAAATACCATATCCCATGACGGTGATCATCGGAAAAAGGGATGCAAATGCGATCAGTCCAAATCCATCGATAAGCGGATTTCTGCCTTCTATATTTTCCGCCAGTCCCAGTCCAAGAGCTGCTACAAGTGGAACCGTAACAGTTGATGTTG
>JALULO010000184.1 GCA_027056215.1 Campylobacterales bacterium
TTAAAAAGTGTTCCATTATCTGGATTTTCTGCATACAGTGTATAGTCATAGCGACAATCATTGGCGCAACTTCCACGATTTGGTACGCGTCCACTTTGTAAAGAGCTGATCAAACACCGCCCGCTATAGGCAAAACACATCGAACCATGCACAAATATCTCTATCTCCAGATTGGGTAAGTGTTCTTTGATACCTTTTAAATCTTTTAAGCTCACTTCACGCGCTGCTATAATCCGCTCAACACCCATATCGTAAAATACTTCTGCATCAAGGTAATTTAGCACATTCGCCTGTGTAGAGAGATGAAGTGGAATATCGGGTGCGATATCTTTTGCCATTTTGATCACGCCGGGAGTTGAGACGATCAAAGCATCTGGTTTCATCGCTGCGATTTTTTGGATATGTTCACCGAGCATTTTTAACTGGTTATTAAACGGAAATCCATTGACAGTGACGTATAACTTTTTATGTTGTGCGTGGGTATACTCTATAGCTTCTTCAAAACTATCATACGTAAACTCTTTACCAGAGCGAATACGAAGGGAAAAGTGGCTCACACCGCCATATACGGCATCAGCACCATAAGCAAGTGCGATTTTTAGTTTTTCAAAGTTTCCGGCAGGAGAGAGAAGTTCTGCTTTTTTCAAGTTGGTATCCTGTTATAGTTTATTACCAACTATAACAGGATATATTTATAAATGGCTTACTTTTGTTCAAAACTTGCTAATAATGCTTCTATCTCAGCATTGTCGACTAAGTCTTCATTGTCTTTATCACCCTCGATATGTACAGCTGAACTAACACGCTTTTCATCATCAATATCAGAAGCAAAAAGAGAATTCATATATTTTGAAAGTGCACGCATGACATTGATAACTCGTTCAATCTTTTGACGGTGAATATCTTGATACTGCATGATATCCATAATCAACATGATTTCATCTTCACTTTCTTGTGATTTTTGTACAATTCCATTGAGCTTTTCGAGAGCATTTTTGTTTTCATCTAAAGATGCAGTAAAAAGTGCAATATTAGGAAATTTTTGACTAAGCTTTTCAAAAGTCTCTATATTTTTTTCCATAATAGCAACAAGACTATTTGCTTCCTCTTCCGTATCCATAACAAAATTGTTAATCTCTTCAAGTTTATCCATGATTTCTGTAGCTTTTTTCTCTGAGTCTTTAGTCACATCATCAAGCTGATTTACGACTCTATGATCCTCGGTAGGAGGTGGTGGTGGCCATTCACCATCAGCCGTTACACGATAATTTTCTTCATCTATTGTTTTTAAATCGTGCGTATTTTCATCAGTACTTTTCTCCACATCAATATCATCTAAAACTGTCATATCTTCGTCTAAATCTCCTGCCATCAAGGCATCAAGTTCTTCTTGCGTCATTTTTTTTCCTTCATCAATATTTATGCAAAATCTTCGAGTAATTCTCTCACTTCTTTTTGGGTTACTACACTTTTAGTATCAAAGGGTTTGATATGATCTGCCAATACAACAGCTTTTTGGCGACAACTTATCGCAGCAACGATAATCTCCTGCAAAAGAGACTGAACTGCATTTTTGTTTTCAAGAGAGGTATCTTTTACTATTTTATCAAGCATCGTAGCATCCTCTTCGATACTTAACAAATCTGTAATCAAGTCATGTTGTACATTCATCTTATTAGTCCATTATGTTATACTTATGATCTAGTATCGACATTGTTAATTTTTTATTAAGAGAGAAAAGTATATGAGAGTAGATTTACACAATCACACAACATTATGTAACCATGCTACCGGGGAAATGGATACTTATATCCAAAAAGCTATAGAAGAAGATACCAAATATTTTGGTTTTAGTGAGCATGCACCTATGGAGTTTGATCAAAAATATCGTATGAGATTTGATCAGATGGCATTTTACGAAAAAAAAGTTTTAGAGCTGAGAGAACTATATAAAGATAAGATCAATATCCTTTTAGGCTATGAAGTTGATTTTTTACCTGGTTTTATGGATAATAGGGTGCTAAAAGCAGATGTGGATTATCTCATAGGCTCTGTACATTTTATAGGAAAGTGGGGATTTGATAATCCTGAGTTTATCGGTGAATATAAAAACAGAGATATAGATATCATTTGGCAAGAGTATTTTGATGCGATTGA
>JALULO010000185.1 GCA_027056215.1 Campylobacterales bacterium
CATCAAACTCTATATTTGGGTTTGATTGGTTTGTTGTTATATTTAGTTCTATTGGTTTTACAATAGCGTTCATATCTGTGTAGATGTTATTTATGTGGGCGAAGGTAAATTTGAATTTAGGGTGGCTGTTTTTATCATTTGGGTTTGTTCCTGCTTTTATTTCAGCTATATTGCTTATTCCGTCGCCGTCGCTGTCTTTTGTAGCGTCAGTTGGGTCTTTTGGGTTTAAGCCGTATTTTAACTCATCTGTATCAGAGATGCCGTCGTTATCGTCGTCTTTGTCGGCGTTGTCGCCTATGCCGTCGTGGTCGGTGTCTTGAGATTCGGTTTTATCGTATGGGAAGGCGTCTTTTGCATTTTTAACGCCGTCGCCATCGATGTCGTCATCTTTATCATCAGGTATCCCATCGCCGTCGGTGTCTAAAATAATTGCACCGTTTTTAATGATATCCGCAATTGCTATTTTTTGATTATGTATTGTAATAGTATCGCTTGCTTTATGATTTGATAGGTTATAGACTTTGTCTAAGATATCTGGAATTCCGTTACTATTTTCATCACTGCTATATCTTGGATCATCTGTCCATTTATCTTCTCTATCTTGAACTCCATCTCCATCTTGATCGCTAAAGTTTACTGTATATATAGCTCTTACTATATTTTTCACACCTTTATTATCTAAAATAGCATATATTGTGTTTGGACCCATCATAAGTGCACTACTATTTATAGTATTTGTATCAAATTTTTTGCCATTTGCATATAGAGAAACTTTGATATTATCCTTACTGTCATATAACTTTAGATTACTGTTTATATCTTCAGCTTTTATTGTTGTTAGATTATAATCAAAACTATCTCCATACTCTCCACTACTTGGTGTAACACTAAGTTTTGCCTGTGGTATCATGAAGATATTTTTTATCACTTGTGCCAACTCTGCTCTGTTTATGTGCTCTTTTGGTTTAGCACTATCACCGGTCATAAAAAGTCCAAATGATTTTGCTATTTTTGCATAGTAAAGCAAAGTTTGACTGCTAAAATCTTGTTCGTCGCTAAAAGTTGCATTTATATCCATACCATCTAACTTTTCATCTAAGTTAAGTGTTTTTACTATTATCTTCGCTATCTCTTCTCTTGTTGGGTAATAGCTTGCAAGGTCATTACTCTGACTTATAGCACCTAACTCTCTTGCAAATGTATAGTATGGCATAGCCCAGTTTGGGTAAACTTTTGTATAGTATTTTGAACTTTTAAGTTCTATCAGTCCTGCTTTTTTCTCTGCATTGATTATCATAGCAAGAGTTTCTGCCATAGAGGCATTATCAGTTGGTCTAAAGATTCTTTTAGTTGGATCATTTGGATCAGGTTGTCCCCAAACTACACCTTTTAATGTCCCAAAGTATATACCGTCAACCGGATATGTTTGTAAGTTTTTATCTACATCACTGTAAAAGTCCTCTATAGATGACTGATTAAACTGCAAAACATTTAGTTTGACTACTTTTTTCTCTTTGCCATCATTTAATCCTATCTTGATAGTATGCACAGGTTTTCCATCTCCAAATGAAGCAAAAATTCTATTTGGATTATCTTTTGAAAATCCTACACATCCACTTGCATTATCTTCTATACTAAGGGTTACAGCATCTCCATCTTCGTCATAAGTTTCTATATCTAAAAATGCCGGCTCATTTGTAGCACTCACAAGCTGAGTTATTTGTCCATCTGCAAGTCTTGGAGGGTGATTGGTTCTTGTGATAGACCAGAAAGTATTACTGCCGTTTACCTTAACAGGGGAACCGTTGTCTGTGAACTTTAAGGTAACTTCTGTAATAGGGCTCTTATAATATGGTGTTATATCCACAGACAATGTTTTACCATCTTTTTTAAAATCACCTATATGTCTAATTCCGCCTCCTCCTGTAGATTGCACATCAAAATTACTAATGTCTTTATCAAAAGTCCAAGTTTTAGTAAAGGTATTTTTTGCAAAAGAATAATCAGGATAAGTTTCGCTAACCAATGTAAGGTTTCTATTTGGATAATAATATTGTTTTCTTATTAGCTCTTTGCTAATCATGTTTTTATAATTTATCCTATAGAAACCATTATAAGTTATAAAATATAGATA
>JALULO010000186.1 GCA_027056215.1 Campylobacterales bacterium
TATCTTCTAAAATCGTCATCCGTAAAAAGGAGATATCCACAATATCTCCAACATATGAGTGCTTACCCTTATACACTTTAACACGATCACCCACATGAAAACTACCGCCAAATACAATCACCATCCAGCCCAAAGAACTCATAAAAAGATCTTTCATAGCGATAGCAATACCGGCAGAGGCAAACCCAAGTACTGTTACAAGATAGGTAACATTTTCTAAAAAAGAGAAAAGAAGTACCATCGATATCAATACAAAGTTACTAAAGTTGATAATCTTGTTTGCCATATAATAACGTTCATTGTCAGTGATGGTTTTTTTAGCAAGATATTTAAAGAAGAAGGAAAAAAGTATAATCACAGCCACAATAATCAAAATATTGAAAAGCCGTTCCATCTGTACTTTGATATCAGCTGTTACTTTCAGTTTAGAATCTTCGACCTTCTTAGCATATAATCGATAAGTATTTGCAGCAAGTTTATATGCTGGTGTGATTTCCTGTATCTCTTTGGTTACTTTTGGACTATTTCCCAAAAGCCTATTTTGTTCATGCAACTGTGTTAAGAGATTGTCCAATCCATTAAGATCGCGTTGAAAATGTTCACGTTCTTTTTTTAATAATTTAAGATATCGAAATCCATTTAAGATATCAAGTGGAGATTCAATAATCGGTGCTTTTTCAATATCTTTTGGCTTTGTTAAAGACTCAAAAGGAGGAATCCTAAAATCTTTTAACAATTCAATCTGATTTTCAAGTGCTTTTTCTTCATTAAGCATATTAGTATATACAAGAGGATCTTTTTGATACTTTTTGTATTTCACTTCTTTTTGAAGGCTACTCAGTTTCTTCTTAAGATCAAGATAAACCTGATGATTATTATACTTGGTATACCAAACATCTGTGTTTAATGCTTCATTGATTTTATTAAGTTTTGCTATTTTTTCCTGATTTTGCTGAATCTTTTCCTGCGCTTCTTCCAATGCTTTTTGAGAATCTTGTATCTTCGTTTTTGTTTGATTTTTTTCAACTAAAAGCTCATCCTGACCAGTCGTTTCTAGGGCAAATGAAAAAGAAAAAAGTAGAAGAAGCGCCCCTAAAATAGGAAAAAATCTATTTTTCATCTATAAATTCTTCCAAAACGTCCAAAACTATCATCTTGTCTATATCAGTTCGCATTTCATATCCGCCGATTTCTTTTGGTAAGATAAATGTAATTTTGGCATTTTTTGTTTTTTTATCCAAGAAAAAGGCATCATAAAAAGTATGGGCATCTGTTATACCAAAGCTAACTGGTAAATCATATTTCAATAGTAATTGTTCAATTTTATCAGCATCTTTACTACATAATAAACCAAGCTTTACAGCCAATTTATTTGCCATCACCATACCGATAGAGACAGCTTCTCCATGAAGGAAACGGCTATAATTTGTCATATTTTCTATCACATGTGCAAAGGTATGTCCATAATTTAAAACAGCACGTATGCCTTTCTCTTTCTCATCCTGACCGACAACCCACGCTTTTGTTTCAACACTTTTTTGAATGGCAGTAGCAAGATCTTTTTGACTATGTAAATCATGTTGTTCTAACCAAACAAAAAAATCACGATCAAATGTAACAGCCATTTTTACGATTTCCGCAACACCAGCACCAAACTCTCTTTTTTGTAATGTTTGCAAAAATGGTGTTTGAATATAGACAGCTTTGGGCTGATAAAAAGCACCAATCAAGTTTTTGCCATAAGCATTGTTGATACCCGTTTTACCACCGACACTTGCATCAACCTGAGAAAGCAAAGTTGTAGGAATCTGTATAAAATCGATACCTCGTTGAAATATTGATGCTGCATATCCAGTCATATCACCAATAACACCACCACCAAATGCGATAAGGAGACTTGAACGATCAAAACGATGGTTAAATAAATTTTCAAGAATCATATCAAGCGACTTTTGGTTTTTATATGCTTCACCATCAGGAACTGTAATCACATACAACTCTTTTGCGCTAATCATATTAAGCAAGACTTTGAGATGCAACCCTGCAACTTTTGGATTAGTTACAATAGCAACTTTTCGATCAAATTCAAGTTTTTGCAACTCATCAATGTATATAGTATAATTTAGTGATTTCTGATTTTCAAAGTTGATTTCTGTTTGCATACAATCCCTCAATGTTATCATTATGATCTATAATGCAGATATTATATTTAAATAAGCTTTAGGACACCTCTAAAGCTTAAGACTCATATGGTAAAAAAAGTTGGGGCTTATCAAAAAAGCGTACATACTGCTCTTCGAGGTTTGTAGATAAAAAAGAGAACCAACCTGATTTTAGTATCTTTTTATCAAAAACGATAAGTTGTAGATAATCATCTTGTTGCATCAAAGTACGGATTGGATTCTTCTTTGTTTTGATGATACGTACTTTCTCTTCAAAAAGTTTTGAAAGATTCTCAAAATGTTCAGCGATTTTTATACACTCCTCATCCATATCGGGTTCAAATTCAATCAGAGATATGTCTATATGTAACTGTGATGCGATATCAAAAATAATCGATGAGAGCTGTTCAACTTTCTCACTGCTACGGTTTAGTACAACAGTATGTTTTATCTTTAAAAACCCATCATCACCGATTTTGAAAATTGGCAAATGTAACAAATATAACAGATCAATATGCTCTTTAAAAAAGTTTTTATTGGTGATAATCAAACCGATGTAATATTGTGTAATATCTTGTAAAACTATATCTTCTAATTCCTGACTTAAAAAATCAAGTACGATTTCCATACTGGTACTTTGCTGGTAACTTTTCAGTTTATCAAGTGTCTTTCCATAGGTTGGATTTAAAATCCGAAAAACAAGCTTTTTACTGTTTAAATTTGCGTGTAATAGCATCGCATCATTACATAACTTTTGAATCTCTTTCTCTGACATTTCAACCATATCAAGTACGACATAAATATTTTGACCAAAGGGAAGTGGAAATTGTCCAAATTGTCGATTGATACTTTTATAAACACCTTTTAAAACATTGGGATTACCCACTACTAAGATGTTATCATTGGGCAGCAACATCGTTTTAGGCTGCGGGAGTATAATCTGTTGTTCTCTAAATATCGCGGCAATACGCCATCTTTTTTGCTCAATATTTCCTACATGACGATAGACATAAGCACTTCCAAAAGGAATCTTATACTCCATGATTTCACCCAGACCAAGTCCAATATTTTGTGCAAATAGTGGAATATCCGGTAAATAGTTACTTAAAATATTGGCATAGCGTTCATTGATATCGATAGTTGTTGTATTGTTATCTTCAAATTGTATACCCCATTTATCAAAAATGACAACAGAAAGTATCGGTGATACTTTACATATATTTTCATAGGTTGCTACCATATCAATTTTATTACCAAGAACCAACATCGCCTGATAAAATTCTATATCATCAAGAAGCATCGACAATTTGGTAAAACTGGTTGGATCAAAAGCATAGTAAATAAACTTATCTGATTTTTGCACGGGAAGCGTTGACTCTTTATAATAAACAATATGATAGACATTATCAGAAGCATCCAGATCCTTGATACGCTCCAAAAAAGTTCTGGCTATCGTACCATCAGCTACAATCAAGATTCTTTTCATCTCTACCTTGCTTTGGTGCAATTACACTGATTTAGTACCACACTTTTAACTATATTTTTTTTCTGATCCAGTAAACCAACATAACACTTACCCTCTTTTAGATATAGCATAAGTATTTTTTCACTTCCTCGCACACCAACCAATCGATCATCCATACCATAAGAAAATTTTGGATGATTAGAAAGTACCAGATATGCACTTTTTGTAAACAGATCTTTAGAAATTTTAATATCCGGCAAATTGGTTAAAGTCGCAATACTTGATTTTAGATTTTTAGAACATTTTGAATCCATAGTACGTAAGGCTGGCTGATAGGTTTGCGACATACTACATCCTTGTAAAAGTATTAAAAACAACACCCATAGCACTTGCATTTTAGTAGATACCAAATCTTGCTCTAAAATTATTATGCTCCGAAAAGAAGGATTTTGGTCTTGCATATAGCGTACGGGATTTTTGACAATTATTATACTTCATGTAATACAGTGCTTCGGCAAATAGTGCTTCATGTGGATCAACATAATCATGGAAAAAATCATCATCTACCTGACACTTTGGTGCGATACCGTCTACATAATCTCCAGTATCATCTGCATTTACACTTTTCATCTGCACCGGCAATATATATTTATCACAATAAGCCCCGCCAATCATAGCATATGGTTTACCACACGTTGCATCTCCTATCTGAACAACATCGATACCAGTTACAGAAGCGCGTAATGCGTTGATCACCAACTCACTTGCAGAACAACTGCTTTTGGTTGTCAATATAAAAATACGATTTAAATTTAGAGCATTTGAAGGTCTGTTTTCAAAATAGACGGTATCATTATAGCTACTATATTTTTGATTAAAAAGTTGTTTTTCAAATATTTTACCTTCTGTTTTAGAACCACCAATCAAAGAAGCAAGATGATTTGCAATATAGACATATCCACCACCGTTATAGCGTAAATCCAAAACCAACTCATCTATCCCCTTTTGAGAAAAAGTTTTAAATGCCTGATTGAGTTCTGCTTCGGAAGTTCCTACAAAGGATTGAAAAAGCAAATAGCCTATCTTTTTGTTATCGATATTCACAACTTGATCTTTGATAACAGTTTTAACATCAAATTCTCTTTTACTGATCGTTTTTTGTTCAAAACTACCATCTGTATGTTTGATTGTAGCGGTAACGGTAAGATTATCATCCCCACTAAAATAGTGCTCCATTAGCTTTGTATCATGGTAGATTGTATTGATATCTATGTTATCTACAGCTGTTATTTGATCTGAACGTTTCAAACCGGCGATATCTGCTGGAGATCCAGGATACACTAATAAAACCAATATACTTTGCACATAAGAAGTATCACCGGCAAAGACAAACTCAAATCCAAACCCAGTATTTTTACCGGCTTGAAAAAAATTGTTATACTCTTTTTTACCCATGATAAAACTAAAATGATCTTTGTCATTTCGTAAATCTTGTAAAAGTGTTTCTTCATCAGGATAGGTTATATTGTCATCATAATCAACTTCTTTTGTTACATCAGCCCAGAGATAGCTATCATGAAAAAGGTCATAGACAAACTTCTTTTTGCTTTGTAGTGTACAAATTTTAGGAGGTTGAACCTCTCCAAAAATCTCATTTTTCGTTTGTGTATTGTTGTTGTCGGCTTCAGTACTTGGCTTTGGATTTATAGAACTATTTGTATCACTTTGTAAAGAGCCGGACGAGTTACAAGCCGCCAATAACATACATATCCAAACTATAATGATAGATTTTACAAAAGCGACTTTCATAACTACTCCAGTCTCATCTCAACAGATTTTTGATGGGCTTGTAAGCCTTCTGTTTGGGCGAGCAAGGCACACGCATCACCCAATGCTTGAACACCTTCTTGACTCATAGAGATGATAGAAGATTTTTTAAGAAAAACTTCTACATTTAACGGTGAATAAAATTTTGCTGTACCACCTGTTGGCAGGGTATGATTTGGACCTGCAATATAATCGCCTATCGCTTCTGGTGTATATTTACCCATAAAAATCGCACCTGCGTGTTTGATTTTTGGTAAAAGAGAAAAAGGATTTTCAATCATCAACTCCAGATGTTCAGGTGCAATCTGATTCATGTAAAATACAGCTTCATCCAAATCTTTGACAACAATTATCGCACCCCGAGTTTCGATCGATTTACGCGCTATCTCTTGACGTGGAAGTGTTTTTAAAGCTGCTTCTATCTCTACCTCTACAAGATCAGCGATCTGCTGACTGCTTGTGATAAGTAAAGAACTCGCCATCTCATCATGTTCTGCCTGACTTAAAAGATCCATCGCTAAAAGTTTGGGATCACTACTTGCATCTGCGATGATACCTATCTCACTAGGACCTGCAATCATGTCGATATTAACTTCCCCGTAAACCAGTTTTTTTGCCGTTGCAACAAAGATATTTCCAGGACCGGTCACTACATCTGTTTTAGGAATACTCTGTGTTCCATATGCCATCGCACCTATCGCACTTGCACCACCGACTTTATACGCTTTTTGGATACCACACAGATGCATCGCTGCTAAAAGTAGTACATTGATTTCATTGTTTGGTGTTGGGGTACAAACAACAATCTCTTCTACACCTGCAACGATAGCTGGAATCGCATTCATCAAAAGAGAACTCGGATAAGCTGCTTTACCACCAGGGATATAAAGCCCCGCCCTATCAACAGCCGTAACTTTTTGTCCCAATACAGAGCCGTTTGACTCAAAATCTAACCATGATTTTGGCATCTGCTGACGGTGAAAACGCTCAATCCTCTCATACGCCAAATGCAATGCATCTCTTAACTTTGTATCAAGTCCATCATATGCTTTTTTCATCTCTTTTGTATCTATTTGAAGATTAGCATCATCTCCAACTTCCCAATGATCAAACTTTGCGATATCCCTTTTTATCGCATCATTTCCTTGGATTTTAATCGCATCTAAGATGGACTTTACAAGCGATGAAACATCATCCATATCCATTTTTCCACGTGTTAAAAGCTCTTCAAACTGACTTCGAAAATCTACTTGCGTACTATCTATCTTTCTCAATTATCTTCCTCTCATATCGTTTGATCATACTCTCATTTCCGAGGATGCCACCTTGATGGATATAAAGTATCTTATTTTCAAAAGAATTCTCATTTTCCAACATACAAAGCCAACCTTTGGGATCATATAAAAGATCAAATTCAACGTTTGTCTCTTTTTTTAATTCTACCCAAATTTTGAAAAATTCATCATAAAGTTTGCCAAAATGGTACTTTTTATGCGTTTGTAAGATCATCGGATGTTCTCTTTCATCTGGTTCAAGCATCAAAAACTGTTTTTTGAGATATACCTCATCACCTACACATGGCGTAGTATAAACTTTAAATGGCAAATATTTTTGTAAAAAAAGTGCTGTAGTCCCTGTACCTGAAGGTAAAAAGATATCTACACATTCATCCTCACATTGGGCTTTGATTTCATCAGCTAGTTTTTGTATCCCATACCCAGCTTCCGCCATACGTCCGCCTTCATGGATAAACAATGTACTTTTTTCAAATGTTTGAGGTAAAGTATCTTGGGTTATTTGCATCCCATTTTGTAAAGCATAAAGATAGTTTCCATGGGGATTTGATTTTAGATAACCGCTTACATGATCTACATGATAAACAAAATCCCAACCTCTTAGTTTTGCCAAAACACTCAAAGAGTACATCGCATTTGATTGGGCTGAACCGTAAGAAATCACTTTGGTGATATCATGAAAATCATGGTCTAAAAAATAGTGAAATTTTCTGGCTTTATTTCCTGAAAAATCATGATTTATAAGATCATCACGTTTCAGTAAATACTTTTCCCCTCGAAAGCTGATCTTCTCGATCGGTGAGGGAAGGGATAGTGTCACTTTTTATACTTATCAAAAAACCACATAAATGCAAACATCAGTCCTGGTGTTTTGACTCTATCTTCATCATACATAAACGCTTTGGCTTCTTCCAAAGAGAGAAAAATAACTTCAATCATCTCATCATCTATACCACCACCTTCAGTAACTTTACAACGCTCATCGACTTGTGCAAAAAAGAGTGTCTGTTTACCACCGGCAAATCCAACAGCTGTATAAAATGACGTTATTTTTCGTATCTCTTTTTGATCAATATCATAACCACACTCTTCTAAAATCTCTTCTTTCGCTATGGTTACGATATCTTTTTCTTTATCGATCAACCCCGCACATAACTCATAGGTGTATCCATCTGCATTTTTCATAAAAACAGCCGGTCGAAACTGCTTCACCAAAACAAAAGACTCTTTTTGTTTATCATAAAGCAAAATCGCTACACTATCGTGTGTTTCCACAATCTCCCATGATTTTTCTCTACCGTCTTGGGTATAAAAAAGCCGTTTAGGTTTGATGAACTTTGGATTATCACACGCTGTTAGTTTTTGTATCTCTATCATACTGTCCTACTTTATTAATATCAGTGAAGCCAATCCTAAAAAGCTAAAAAAGCCTACCACATCGGTCACTGTTGTTAAAATCACTGTTGAACCAACTGCCGGATCTATATTAAGACGCTTTAAAAGTAAAGGAATCATAGCACCAAAAAAACCTGCCACAAATAGATTGATAATCATCGAAAGCCCAATCACAACGCCAAGCATCTTTTCTCCAAACCAGATATAAGCTATAATCCCCAATATCACGGCAAATATAAATCCATTTGCCAAAGACATCAAAACTTCTTTGCGAATCGTCTCTTTTGCATTGCTCAGTTCAATATCTCCAAGGGCTAGTTGTCGTACTGTTACAGTAAGTGTTTGTGTACCGGCATTTCCTCCCATAGACGC
>JALULO010000187.1 GCA_027056215.1 Campylobacterales bacterium
CCAGAGTCAAAAGCTGTTTTTCTTCATTTTTAACCAAATCTGTTAAAGTATCAACTTTTTTATGTAACTCAACCAAGAGATTTAACAATACTTCATCAGTATCTCGTGTCTCACCTCTTGCTTTGGCGATCTTAAGCCATTGACCGATTGCATCTTCTTCATACTCAGAAAGAGAGCTATATTCACGGCGAAAAAGTTCATTTTTCTCTGCATCCATCGTTTCAAAATGCATTGTTAAGATTGCTGGAATAAATCGAATATCACTCATAAAATCACCTAAATATTATCTAAAATGACAAACACTAGGAATATTATACCAAGATAACCATTAAGGGTAAAAAATGCTTTATCAATTTTAGAAAAATCTTTGTTTACGATTTTGTGTTCAAAATATAAAATGATTCCCGATACCAATACAGCCACGTAAGTAAGCCATCCACTAGCAGACTCAATCGTAAAAAATAGCCAAAAAAGAATCGTAAGTGCATGAAATATTTTGGACAAAAAAAGTGTACATTTTACGCCATACTGTGAGGGGATAGAGTGAAGTTTCACTTTCTTGTCATACTCCATATCCTGTAAAGAATACAACAGATCAAAGCCTGCCACCCAAAACATCACACCAACAGAAAGCATAACAGACCACATCGTTATCTCTGCTTTAACAGCAACGACACCTGCAATAGGTGCTAATCCTAAAGAAAGCCCTAAAACCAAGTGTGCCATAGGAGATATACGCTTCATCAGCGAGTAACCACCCAAAATCACTAAGATAGGAAAAGAGAGCCAAAAAGCCAACATATTGATAAGATAAGCTACAACCACAAATCCAACGGCATTTGCAATCGTAAAAAACAGAATCGTCTCTTTTTTAAGTCTACCATCTACACTAGGACGATTTGCCGTTCGGGGATTGGCTTTGTCTATATCGATATCTGCATAACGATTATACCCCATAGCAAAGTTACGTGCTGTTAGCGCAGCGAGTATGCCCAAAACAAACAATCTCCAACCAAACCAACCATGAGCAGCAACAATCATAGCGATAAAAATAAAAGGTAGCGAAAAGACAGAGTGTTTAAACATGACTAACTCATTTAAATCATGTAATATTTTTCGTATCTTATGCAAATGCTCTCCTCTGATAAATTATTTACATATTATAATAAAAGTCATTAAAAGTTAACACAAAATTAACAGATCTTTTCTACAATCTCCTTACGCATATAAAGGAGGCTATCTATGCAGAAAAAAATCATACTACTTGCATTTACATCATCACTCTTTGCCCAATCCGCAGAGCTGGATAAAGTCGTTGTTGAAGAACAGATAAATACACAAATCGTAAAAGATGTCAGTGGAAAAGAGATCAAATCTGCCGATCTGGCAGAAGCACTCAGTAAAAATATTCCATCCATCAATATCATCCGAAGGAGTGGTATCGCAAATGATATCATACTGCGAGGTCAAAAACGAGACAACATCAATGTTATCATAGATGGTACAAAAGTATGTGGTGCTTGTGTAAACAGAATGGATCCACCAACTTCTCATGTTCTCACCAACAACATAGATACCGTTGAAGTGAGTGAAGGTCCGTTTGATGTAGAAAACTTTGGTACACTTAGTGGTATCGTCAATATCAAAACCATCAAACCCTCTAAAAAACTTAGCGGTGAGATCAGTGCAAATGTCGGAAGTTTCGGATATAAGAAGTTTGCCGCAAAAGTTAGTGGAGGCACGGACAAAGTCAAAATCTTACTAAGCACCTCAAGGGAAACATCAGATCAATACAAAGATGGAAACGGTGATGACTTCATAGGGCAACTTGCCAAAAATATCGCTGCTGGTGTTGTCCCTAAAATGGCACAATATCAAGACAAATACAAAAAGATGGACGCTTTTACCAAATCTACCTTTATGGGTAAAATCTTTGTCGATGTAACAGATAATCAAGAACTCCGCCTAAGCTATACCGCAAACAGAAGCGATGATGTACTCTACCCTTCTTCCAAAATGGATGCAATCTATGATAATTCAGATATCTATAATTTTCAATACTATATCAAAAATTTAGGGAAATATTCTAAAGCCATAGAACTACAACTCTACCAATCAAAAGTTGATCACCCAATGTCCACCAAATACAGAATCATGGGTGCAAAAAAGTACAAAACCCACGCACTTAGCACAAAGATGCAAGGTCTGAAACTCAAAAATAGTTTTGATCTCGCAAATATCGACTGGACAATAGGACTTGATACCAGTAAAAGAAACTGGGATGGACACTTTGAGCTAAATGATAAACCTATGATCAAAAATGGAATGATTGTTAGATCATTGGACGATGTTGATACTACAAACAAAGCACTCTTTATCAAAGCTAAAAATAGCATCGCAAATACAGACGTAGAATATGGTTTACGTTATGATGACACCTCTGTTGAAACCAAACGAAAAAGTGAACCAACCAATGCTTACAGTAGTATCAATGGTAATATCTTTGCAACCTATCATGCGAATGGAAGCTTAACCTATTTTGGAGGTCTTGGAAAATCAAGCCGTGTACCAGACCCAAGAGAACTTTACCTCATAATGATGGGCAATCACTTTGGTACACCTTCACTTGATCAGACAAAAAACTATGAAGTTGATTTAGGGGTAGAAAAAATCTTTGAAGACTTTAGCATCAAAACAAAAGTTTACTACAGCTTACTTAAAGATTACATCGCTTATAACGCTAAAAATATCAAACGCAAACCAGATGGAACTAAAGGGGCATTTCACTCTTTTGAAAATGTTGATGCCAAGATATATGGTATAGAAATCAGCGGAAACTATATGGCAACAGATAGTCTTTACCTTAACTATGGTCTATCTTACAAGCGCGGTAAAAAAGACAATCCTCTGAAAGGAGAGACGGGCACTAATCTTGCAGATATGCGACCCTTCAAAGCTATTCTAGCACTTAATTACGATTATAATGAAGCGACCACAGCAAAACTAGAGTTTGTAGGAAGCACCAGATGGGACAAAATCGACAATGAAAATGGAGAACAAGAACTAGCAGGATACGGAGTTGCTAATCTTCGCGCAAGTCGTGATCTTTATAAAGGATTTAAACTTACAGTGGGCATAGATAATATTTTGGATAAGACGTATGCTATCACAAACACTTACAAAGATCTTATACTTTTAACAAGCGGCAATGGCGTAGATAACACAATACTACTCAATGAACCGGGAAGATACTTTTACGTACAAGGAAGTTATAAATTTTGATCACTATTTGTAGCATTCATGTCTATATGGCTGCTACAAATATCACAAGATTATTTTTGTACAAATCTTTCATCTGATCTTTTTTGTTCTACCTCTTGTAGGGATGCTTTCATCCAACCTGAACGCACGTCTCCCTCTGCTTTGTCAAAATTTTCGATATACGGTTTGATATCTAAAATCGGTGTACCATCAAGTATATCTACCCCTTTTATAGTAACGATATTTTTCTCTACTTTAACAAGTTCTACAACAGAAAGACCTATGCTATTTGGATGTACCGGTGTTCGTGTAGAAAAAACACCTCGCGATGTATGGGTTTTGTCATTAAAGGGAACAACACTTAATTTGTGTTCTTTGATTTTGTGAAAATAGTAAATCAAGTAAAGATGCGAAAAACCATCAAGATCCTTTAAACCCTCCTGATACTTTTCCTTTATCTCTAAAGTTGCATAAATATCTTTTGCGCCTTTGGGTTGTACCGGCATATCAACCAAATCACAAAATGGTGATCGAATTGTACCAAGCTGACAGAAAGTAAAAGTCATAGTTTTTTCATCCATTTGAGCAAAGTAGTTATCTCTTTTTGAGAAATTCTATTTTTATATGCAGGCATTGTCATACGTTCAAAACCTTTCCATTTTCCTTTACTACCATTTAAAATAGTAGCTGAAATCTCTTTTTTATCTCTTGTGGCAATCTCTTTAAAAGATGGTGCCGCCTTCGATTTTACCTTACCATGACAAGTTAAACAGCCATTTTTTGTGGCAATTTGTTCACCTTTTGGCAAAGCATCAAAATGTGCTTTTGCTTTCATCTGTTCCATAAACTTGTCTTGATCATAATAATCATAAACATACTCTGCAATCGCACCAACTTCATCAACACTCACATGACCTTTTTGCGAAGGCATCACACCGTAAGACTTTAAACTTTCTTTATCGCAAAAAGATTTTTTTGCATCTGGATAAAGGACATAATCTTTAAAAAATGCAATAAATTTCGGCTTTTTGTCACTAGGATTTTCCACCTTCATAAAGTCTTTCACATGAAATGATACAGCCATCATAGGAGGTGCTTTTTCATCTTTATACGTTTTTGGTGGCATATCAAGATTATGGCAAGTTGCACATTTGTGTTTTAAAAGTGATTCACCATCATAATGAATCTCCTTTTTACCACATCCCATTATTGATAACGAAATAACTGTTCCCAAAGATATAATTGTTATTATTTTCACAACATTTCCCTCTATTTCTCATTTAAACGCATATTGTAACGTGCATAAGTACAAAAGTCAATACACTTATTATGATTTTATCAGGTTATAACTTTTATTAGTCTATTTTATTTATAGCAAAGTAATCATCAATTGGGAAGTTTTACAAAGAGTTTGCTAAACTTAGCACATGACAAAAAATGATATACTTAAATCCATCCAAAAGATCGAAAAACTCGATACCACTCAAATACTTAAACTCTTTCTTGCCAATTTCCCTATCGATGAAAAGCGCATAGAGGGATATTTAAAAGAAGCAGATGACAAAGCCTATCTTGATTGTGGTGCAGAAGCACTAAAGCATTTTCTTGATGGTTTGATTGTCTACAAAAGAGGAACACCTACAGATAAGACTTCAGAAGATACGTCAGTAAAACTTACTAACAATATGATACTTAAAAAGTTACGTATTGCATATGAACTCAAAGAAGTTGATCTGTTTGCTATCTTTCACGCGGTAGATATTGATATCACAAAAAGTGAACTAAGCTCACTTTTTCGCAATGAAAACCATAAAAAATTTCGCTGCTGTCCGGACTCAATCCTACAACTTTTTATAGAAGGTTTAAAAATTTGTGAAGAAGCTTAGTGTTTATCAAAAATATTTTTAAATTTTTTGAGGAGTCCTTTGTTTTGCTCCTCCTTTTTTACGATAAATTGCTGGATATCAAGCCTTAATCTTCGTAGATGTAAAGGTACATAAATATCAAACTTCTCCTTTTTCATGCCAATCCTTAGCGACTCAAAAATGTTTCAAGCTCTTTAATCGCCTTCTCATTTTTGATACGAAATTTAATCTCTATACGCCTAGAGGCTTCTTTATCTTCTTGACCATTTTCATCGTAAATCAAATCAGAATAAGAACGTCCACTTGCACTCAGATAACGCGCATACAACGCCTTATTTGCAGGATCACTTTCATAAAGAAACTTCATCACTTCCAATGCTCTTTTTTGAGAAAGAGCAAGATTATATAAATAGTTCCCAACACTATCTGTATGCCCTTCTATAGTGATATTATCTATATACTTTCGTATATCATCATTTGCCAATAGTGTATGAATATATCTTTGCAAAATAGTACGTAACTCTTTTTTTGCATTTGGTTTGAGTTTATATGCACCTTGGTTAAATAAGATATTTGAAGCAAAACGCATCGCACCACTTTTTGGATCTATTTCTATAGAATCGCCCAAACGATCTTTGAGTCTAGAAATCACTTTTATGCGTATACCTGTAAGATTTTTGATCTTTACTTTTGTGATATTGAGTTCATCCACCAATTTTTGATGTTCGATACTTTGATGTAAGAGTTTTTCACCTAAGGCAGCAATTTCATCATCTTTTAAAACCAATACATTTTTTGCATTTAAAAGATTGTTGGTTAAAGTGGATACATTATTTTCAAGAGTTGCAATTTTTGCTTTCAAATCATCACCACTTCTCTCATAGTCCAAAATCAAATCTTTTAGTTTTATAACTTCATGGCTATTGAGCGTGAGTTCCTTGCTAAGGCGATCTCTCATCTCTTTGGTTTGCGCGAGCTGTGAAACACTTTCCTGAAGTTTTTGTTTAAGCTTAAGAATCTTTTTATTTGTGTCATTCAACGCACTTTCACTCAACCCAAGTGCTGCACGTTTTTGTGCAAGATCTTGTTGCACATATACATAACGCACAACAATTGCTCCAACCAAAAGGATAAAAACAAATAACAACCCTGCCATCAAATCTGCATATGATATCCAGAAGTTTTGTTCCTCTTTGTTATGGTTTTCTTGATACATGCTCTGTTACCGGCGATTCATATCTTGCAAAGAGGAAAGCTGACGAATAATCTTTGCTGTTTCACTATCGATAAGTTCCAAAGAAGTACGCAGTTTAGAGCTATACTCTTCATCAAAACTATCCAGATGCTTGTTAAATGCATATCCTATTTTAGACGTTTCACTCTTCATAATCTCAATATTTTGCAACACTGCTCCATAAAGTTCTTTGACATTATCTGCATTTATGTTCTCAAGTGCATAACTTAGTTTTTCAATATTTTTACCAAGATACTTACTTGTTGTTGTTAAGTTATCTTCTTTCAATGCTAACTCTTGATTTACCAAACGCAACAGTTTATGACTGCTTTCCAAACTCTCAACAACATCATCCATCTTTAGTCTGATGTGCTCATACGAATCAAAAAGTTGTTCACTTATTTGCATGCTTTTTTCACTCAATTTGGCGATATGATCAAAATGCTCTGAAGATTTTTGAAAGGCATTCTGTTCATGATGGATGATACTATCAAAGAGATGGAGTCTTTGTTCAAGGCTTTGTTGAATACTATCCAAAAACTCATTTGAAGATATTTTAGAAAAGAGTTCATTTAAATTGTCAAAGTTTTTCATACTCTGTGTAAAATGTACCTGCTCTATCTCCTCTTTCGTCCAGAAAAAATGTCTTGTATTTTCACGAATAGATCGTACGCTTTTTTCAAACTCACTCATACCTTTTTTCTCAAAAAATATCCACCATATTGAAAGGAAAATACCATAAATAGAAACATAAAAAGCCGTACCCACACCACCAAGAAGCAGTGATATCTCACGCTCAAGCTCAGAAGAATTTTGAGAAGAGAAGTCAGGCATTGTCAATGCGATAGAGATAAAAGTTCCAAGTATTCCCAAAGTTGGAAAGATACTTGCTGCTACGGAAGCAAAATTATCATTGCGTAAAGCATCAGAAAAATTTTTGATAAATGCATCAAAAGGTGCATTTGCTTTATGAGCACCTCCTATAGCAAGAAGATTTTTATCGATATACTTTTCCAAAGATGTGCCAAGTATCTTTTGACGTTTTTTAAATTTACACGCTGCGTAGTATGCATTGTGCTTAATAAAAAAGAGATAAATGATAAAGATAATCCCTATCATGATAACACTATGCAGTTGGACTTTAAAAGATATATAGTTTAAAAATCCCGCAACGACACCCAAAAAGAGCAATAAAGGAAGCCAAAAAAGAGCTAAGATTCTAAAAAAACAACCACCCTCTTTATGATTCTCCAAATGAAAATCTACTAAAGTATTTTTATCTTCTATCATATATACTCCTAAATAGCGGATTATACCATCTTAGATTTAGGAGTATCTTGTTAAAAAAAATTATTTTTGCTTATAGTATGTACATGGCTTTGCGCTATTTTTAAGTACTTCCATAGAAGGAATGGCTTTAGATTTAAAACCAAAGGCTTTACATCCATGAGGTTGATTTTTATCCCAGGTAACATAATAATAAGCACATCGTTTACAGTTTATCTTTTGCATCATCTCATCTTTGTTTAGTTTTGATAAGACAGAATTATACACTATTTTTACCTAACAGGGTATAATCACACAAATATATAAATAAGGCACATCCATGCATGAACAATTACACTTTTCACTACATCCTTCTACAGTTGAAGAATTAAAACTTTTTTCCCAACTTTTGAAAAAAGAGTACGACACAATCCTTAATGAAGCACTACAGCAATACTTTGATAATGCTCGCAAAAGAATGTTAGAAAAAAATTTTGAAGATGAAAACATGGAAACAAATCTAGATTTCGATGAGTTTTGGGATGGCGTTGAGATTTAGCGTACATCTACAAGAGCAGCTTTTATACTGCTCCAAAAACTTTATCGTCTACTTAAATATAAGCCTACTGCTTGTAACTGTTTACCGTTTAGACCTTTACAAAGTTCATTTTTTACAACAAATGCTTTTGCCTGAGCTGGTGTGCTAAAATGCTCAGTAGTTTGTTTGCACATTTTTGTATAAATCATCTCACCTTTTTTTGCCATCATCGCCTGTTTTTTGGAAATCATCGCACTGTCTTTTGAAAAATCTTTTTTTGCTTCCGCATAAGCGGCTTTAAAATCCATCACTTTTCCACCGTGTTTTTTAGCAAATGCTTCAGCA
>JALULO010000188.1 GCA_027056215.1 Campylobacterales bacterium
ATCATAACTTTTGACATTGGTATTGCCTATATCAAGCAGTAACATCTATAAGTTTCCATCCTCGCTCTTTCATCAAGGCTTTTGCCTTAGAACAAAAAGGCATGTCATATAAAAGTATCTTCTTTTTATAGTTATGATCTTGAAGCATTTTGAGTTTCTCAAAAAGAGCTTCCAGATCATCTGCATTTTTACGCAAAAAACGACTCTTTTGTACCAGATGAAAAAGTGCACAATAGTTGCTATGCAAATCCACTCCTTCATAAATCCTGATCTTTTTACGCGTGCCTAAAAGTTTCAAATCAATAGGATGAAGCTTCTTAAATATCATCTTTTTTGAGAGTAAAAGATCAACAAATGTATTCATATAGTTCCTTTGGATAGTGGGTGATAACGTGTAACACTTTGGCGAAGATCCTCTTTTTGTAGATGCGTATAAATCTGTGTTGTTGTGATACTTTCATGCCCTAAAAGTTCTTGCACAACACGTAAATCAGCACCACCAAGGATCAATGCAGTTGCAAATGAATGTCGTAAAACATGCGGTGATACGCCAAGATATTTTTTAACCATCTTAAAAACAGAGATACGACTCAATACACTTCCTTGATAGTTTAACCAAAGATAAGGACTCTCGCAAGAGCGGTTTTGTAGATATAGTTGCAAAGATTCAAGTGCTTTAGGTGCAATAGGAACAAGTCTTTGTTTATCCCCTTTTGCACTGTATATTTTTAACCAACCATCCTCAATATCATTTTTTTTCGCTTTTATAGCTTCACTTACACGACAGCCGGTCGCATACAAAAACAAAATCAATGCATAATCTCTCAATCCCATCTCTTTATTTTTATCAATCATATTTGCCATATGCATGATTTCATCATACTCTAAAAACTTAGGTAGATTTTGTCCAACCTTAGCCAATTGCAATTTTGGTTTTTCATAAATAAACTGCGACTTATAGCAAAAATCAAAAAAAGCATTGATGGAGGATAGTTTTCGGTTTCTTGTACGTGGGTTTTCAAAAAAGGTCAAAAAAGAGAGTATCTCTTCGTTTGTTGCTAAAATCAAATCTTTTTGCAAAAATCCTTCAAACTGTACCAAATCACTTTGATACGCTTGAATACTCAACCTCCCAAGTCCTTTGACAACAAGTATATATTCGATAAAGGCTTCAAGTGAGGCAGAGGGTTTACTTGAGCTTGATGGCTTTGTCATCCGTGTATAAAACACCTTTAGCAATCATGACTGATTTTTCAAACTCATCATCAAATTTTTGAACTTTTATATTCGCAAGATTTTTATCCATTGAGATCAAATAACCTTGTTTTTCAACCATATAAATCTTATCTCCCACAGACGCTACAGCTACATAGTTCGCAAATGCAAAAGGTCTCTCAGAAATCTTGTGTAATCTTTCATCCAAATGCACTACCGTACCATTTTTTTCAAACAAATAAATATCATGCCCTATATACAATACATCTTTAATAGCTGCTTTATATGTATATATATTTTGTGGTGTTATAACAATGATTTTAGAAGCTGTAGCAGCTACCAATTTATTGTCATTTACTTTTAAAAAGATTACATTATTAAAAAGTGCTTTGTCACTAATAGCAACATCTCTAAGGACTGTTTTTTGATCACTTTGCATAATCAATAACCTTCCATCAAGCGTTGGGAAAACGATCAAATCATTTAAAAAAAGTGGATTTGCGGCTCTTGCATCAATCGTAATCACTTTATCAAGAGCTTCTTTATAAAGTTCTTTATCAGCTGCTATATCATAAAGTAAGATCGTATTATTTGCCAATACTGCAGCAAGATAATTACCTTTGAGTGTCGCACTAATCACAGGCTCTTGAAAAGTTTTTCTAAATCGTATTTTTTTATTACTAAGAGAGATAATTTCAAGTGAACCACTATCATCCGTAACAATTACAGAATCGTCAGAATCATTGACAAAAATAAAACCTTTGGGAATGTTTAAGGGAAGTAAACCTTTTCGTTTAGTAACGATATTTCCATTAGAAAATATCGCGCCTTCTCTGACAACCTTTTCAATATGCTTTCCCATAACAGGTGCATCAGGTGCTGATCCTAAAATCTTATCTGGTCTA
>JALULO010000189.1 GCA_027056215.1 Campylobacterales bacterium
GGCTATTGTGGTGCGGGTACGGCTGCTATTTTAAAAAAATCCGGTGTTCCTAAAGGCTCTATGTATCATCACTTTGGTTCTAAAAAAGGTATGGTAATGGCGATGATAAAGGAGAGGCTTATCCCAAAAGTTCGGGATTTTTTTGATTTTCAGATGCGAAAAGATGCAAGTGCCATTGAAATTTTAGAACATACCATACGTAAAATAGCAGACAATAAAATGCTTATAGCTCATGGTTGTCCTCTACATAGATTGATGTTTGAGATGGATATGCTTGATCGTGATATCGCAAAACTTTGTGAAGATGAGTTTGCACACTTAAGTGCTAATCTCGCAAAAGTTTTACGTTATGGTATGAAAGAGGGGAGTATCAAAGCGTATGACCCTCAGATCATGGCTGAGTATATCATAGCGTCAAGTTGGGGTTTTCTCTCCCGTCCAGCTGCTCTCTCTTCAAAAGAGCAGTTTTTAAAAGACAGCCTATTTTTGTTGCAGACTTTAAAAGAGTAGTTATTTTTTCGTATTAGAGCGATTGCCTTTTGATCGTCTGGTTTGTCCACCGCCACGACTATTTTTATTGCGTGAGTTTCTACCGCCACTTTGTTTCTTAGGTTCTGGTTTGATATCAGGATCTGGTGTGAAGCCTTCTATTTGCACTTTGTCTATCTTCTTCTTGATAAGTTTTTCGATATCTCTTAGTAAATCTTTCTCATCTATACAAACAAGTGAAGCTGCTTCACCTTCTCGTCCAGCTCGTCCAGTTCTTCCTATACGATGAACATAATCTTCTGGAACATTTGGTAACTCAAAGTTGACAACATGAGGAAGTTGGTCTATATCTATTCCTCTCGCTGCGATGTCAGTGGCTACAAGCGTTCTAACGGTTCCATCTTTAAAGTTAGCAAGAGCTTTTGTTCTGGCTCCTTGGCTTTTGTTACCATGAATAGCAGCGGAGGTGATACCTTTTTTTGCCAAAACTTCACTTAGTTTATTTGCACCGTGTTTGGTACGTGTGAAGATAAGGACTTGTTTCCAGCCATTTTTTTTGATGAGATGAACAAGTAACTCTCTTTTTCGTGCTTTATCTACAGGATATACCACTTGTTTAACCTGTGTAGTTGTTGCATTTGCACGTGCTACCTCTATCAAAACTGGACTGTTTAGCAAAGTGTCTGCAAGGCGTTTGATATCTTTTGAAAATGTTGCTGAAAAAAGTAAACTTTGCCGTTTTTTAGGCAATAGTGCTAGGATTTTTTTGATGTCATGGATAAATCCCATATCCAACATCCTATCTGCTTCATCAAGGACAAGATACTCTACACTAGAAAGGTTGATAGCCTTTTGATTAGCCAGATCAAGCAATCTTCCCGGTGTGGCGGTAACGATATCAACACCTTTTCGCAAACGTGATATTTGCGGTCTTATCGCTACACCACCAAAGATAACACTGTGCGAAAAAGGTAAATGTTTGCTATAGGTAGTGACATTTTCAGCTACTTGTGCAGCGAGTTCACGTGTAGGCGTGAGGATCAATGCTCTCACTTTTCGCGCTTTGCCTTTTTGTATAGGTGTATCGCGAAGATGCTGTAAGATAGGTAAGGTAAAGCCAGCCGTTTTCCCCGTACCCGTTTGTGCCCCAGCCAGTACATCTTTGCCCTCTAAAATGATAGGAATCGCTTGTTTTTGAATCGGTGTAGGCGTTGTATAACCCGTCTCTTTAATAGCCTTTAAAATAGGCTCACTAAGCCCGAGTGTTGTAAATGACATTTATACCCTTTGTTAAGTTGGGCGTATTGTAGCGTAAAACTATGGAAATCTTTCAGACATATTTTCATCATACCAAATATCAAGTTATCTATGATAATAACATTGCATAACTAATGCCAAATGTCATCAAACAAATATAGCTTTTATTGATCTAAATCCTCACATCCATCTTTCATACCACATCTGAAATACCAAAACACTCCACAGCTTTTCGATATTTTCATTTTTGCCTTCTAGGTATCGGTCTCGCATGGCAACAATGTAAGAGGCATTAAAGATATTTTGTTTTTGCAATCTTTCAAAGTCGAGGTAGTGTAAAAAGTAGCTTTTAAGTTCATCTTTAAACCATTCCATCAACGGTACACCAAATCCCATTTTAGGTCTGTCCATGATTTTTTTAGGCAGATAACGATGGGTAAGTTCTTTGAGGAGGTATTTTTTGGTTCCATCTTTATACTTGATGTTTGAAGGCAGTTTTGCGACAAACTCTATGATACGATAGTCAAGCAAAGGCTCTCTTCCTTCCAAACTTACAGACATGGTTGTACGATCTACTTTGGTAAGGATATCATCGAGCATATAGGTTTTATAGTCGATGGCAAGCATTTGGTTGATCATGTCATTTGTCGTTTTTAGCTTGTTTTTTGTATCAAAGTTACTCTGTTGTGCCACAAAAGGATTTGCAAGAGCTTGGTTTAGTTCATCTGGTGTAAAGTAAGACATGGTTAGCTTCATCGCATCTACACTATCTTGTGTTAAAAGAAGGTTTTTGATCTTCTCATAACGGGTTTGAAAATTGTAAGTATTTCTCATGTAAGGTATGTGAGAAGGGTTGATTTGTTGCATCATCTTATGTGTGAGTCTGCGAAGATTTGGTGAGAGCTTTTGCATCTTTGCATGCCATGATAAAACAGTTGTATAAGTTTCATAACCGGCAAATATCTCATCACCACCATCTGCACTAAGTGTTACGCTAACATCTTTTTTTGCCAGTTTACTAACGAGTGTTGTAGGGATGGCTGAACTGTCCCCAAAAGGTTCATCAAAGATCTCAGGAAGTGTGGGGATGATCTCTAGTGCATCTTTTTGGGTGCAAAAGTACTCTGTGTGTTCTGTTCCTAGATGCTTGGCAACCGCTCTTGCGTGTGGTGTCTCATCGTAACCTCTTTCATGAAAACCAATCGTAAAGGTTTTGAGTTTCTCTTTCATGCCACTTTGTAACACAGCCGTCACCAAAGAGCTATCGTAACCGCCACTTAAAAAGACACCCACAGGAACATCTGAAACCATACGATATGAAAAAGCAGATTTAAGCAGATCATCTAAGCTATCGAGAGCTTGTGTTTCTGAGATATCTAGCTTTGGAGCATTGTAACTATCGATAACATCCCAGTATTGGTGTGTTTGGACACTACCTGTTTGTAACGTGATTTCCATGAAGTAACCGGCTTTAAGTTTATGGGTATGTTCGAAGATAGTATGTGGTTCGGGGATATATTGATGTTGCAAAAACAAGGCAACACTGTTTTGGTTTATCTCTTTGTGAAAACGATGATGTTGATGAAAACTCTTAAGTTCACTGGCAAATAGGATCAAATCCTCCTTTTGATACCAGTAGAGGGGTTTGATACCGCTTCTATCTCTTACGATATAGACCTTTTGTGCTCTTTTGTCATAAATCGTAAAGGCAAACATACCATTGAACTTATGCACTGCTTCAATCCCCCAAAGATGAAATGATTTTAGGATCACTTCGGTATCTGAGTTGGAAGAAAAAGTGTATCCAAGCTTTATTAGCTCTTTTTTAATTTCGCCAAAATTGTAAACTTCACCATTGTAAACCATATGCAAATGTTCAAACTGCATAGGTTGATGTCCATGGTTTGAGAGATCAAGTATGCTAAGCCTTCTATGCCCTAAACCTATATGGGCAAAAGGCGTTTTGATGAGTGCATAACCACTGTCATCTGGTCCTCTGTGATGCAGGGTATCTGTCATATCTTGTAACTGTATTTGGGTACTTTTGTTTTGAAAATCGATAAAACCAGCTATGCCACACATGCAGAGAGTTCCTTTTTGATGGTATTGAGATAAGATTGCGTTACAGCAGTGATATCAAATGTTTGTGCACGTTGGTATCCTTTTTGTGCGTATGCCTCTTTTTCTTTGGGGTTTTGCAGATAGAAAGTGATTGCTTCAACCAAAGCGTCACGATCCCCAACAGCGGTTAGTAAACCAAATGGGGCATACTCAACACCTTCGTCTATCGCAAATGTATAGCCACTCTTGGGGGCTAAAATCTCTCTTGGACCTGATGGGCAATCAGTTGAAATCACGGCACATTGGCAAATCATCGCTTCGACTAGGGCATTTGGAAAGCCTTCTGAACTTGAAGCTGAGATATAGATAGAAGCATTGTTCATGTATTTATAAGGGTTGTCTTGCAGCCCTGTAAAGGTGACGTTTTTGGCTAAGCCTAACTCTTTTGCTTGACGTTTTAGTGCATCACTTTGTGAACCTTCACCTATGATGACAAGCTTAACATCTTCTTTTACGCGAGCAACTGCATCAAGAATGATATGAATATTTTTGATCGGATCGAGTCTGGATGCCACAACGATAGTTTTGGCTTTATCTGTTTTGAAATCAAGTGGTTCAAGGGCAAGTTTTTCAATCTTTTTTATCTCATAAGGATTGTAAATCACTGTTTGCTTTTCCATCGGAATATGGTAGTGTTTTGAGAGATCATGTTTTAACCCATGTGATACATTGATAATCAACGGTGCTTTTGGGTAGAGTGTTTTGATGAGAAAGTTATTGATCTTGGAAGATAAAGAGCCATCCGCATACGTGGTACTTGCATTTACACGGTTACTGAGTGCATAACGGTGATGGGCCAAAAATGAAGCAAGCACATTGACAAAATCCGAACGATAGATAAAACTAAGTACAAAATCAATCTCTTGATCTTTGATATACTTTTTCAGTCTATAGGCTAAAAGAGGGATATAAAGCGTTCTTTTCAGTGCAGAATCACTCCATGTGAGATTTGATAAAACAGTCGTCTTTATCTCTTTTGGAACACTATAGAAATGCTCATCTTCCAAAAGTATCAACTCAAACGAAAACCCTTCATGATCTTTTAATGCGTTCAACAATATAGAAACAACACGCTCCGCACCACCAAGACCGAGCGAGTTAATCAAAAATGCTACTTTTTTCTTTTTCAAATCATTACTACCTATATAACGTATTTATATCTATAATATCGAACAATTCGAAAAAACATGAAATGAATTACCCTTCTGCAAGCAAGTGACTAAGATTTTATTCCAATTGAAATCATTAAATTGCGTATCCAAATAGAGCATGTTCATCCAGAGGCAGCACAAATCTTAAAAAGACCTGAGTTAGAAAAAAATTTGGGCAATAAAAATAATCTTAAACTAGCAAGGCTTAAAAAAATCTATTTTAATGGTGAAAGATACAGAATAGTCTATGAAGTTGTTGATAATGAACTTATTTTTATAGGAAAAAGTAAATGAGTGTAAAAGATATAACAAAATATAAAAGGGTTGTGTTATCATGATAGTTCACAATAAACTATGCAAGATGTGCACCTTTTTAAAAAAGATGCCAAAAAACTTGAGGGAAGAATGACAGAATATAGAGATGCAAGCAATCGATTAGCTATTGACTTTCACAATATTGAGGCATTTAAATATGAAAATATAACCAAAAGAATAGTGCACAAATTTGATTTAAAATCTCTATCTTCAAAAGTTACAAGACTTAGAGTACATCAATGAACCATTCAAGAGAATTATTAGTACTCAATAAGCCAAAGGGTTATGTCGTCACACGATCTGATGAACTTGGGCGAAAAACTGTTTATGATCTTTTGCCTGATTGGGCTTTTCAAGATGGTTGGATGCCAATTGGACGACTTGATTTAGAATCTAAGGGGCTTTTACTGTTTACAACCAATGGTAAAATCGGTAATGCACTAACTAAACCAGGAGAGTGCATGAAGGTATATGAAATCTGGGTTAGAGGTCATGTAACAGATGAGCATATTGCAATGGCTAAAAAGGGAGTGGAAAGCAAACATGGTTTGCTAAAAGCTCTTGTTGTTGAAAAGATAGGTGCTGGTGGTGCAAAAACAAAACTCAAGATAGTAATTGACGAGGGCAAAAACCGTCATATCCGACGACTTTTTGGAGCTCTAAAGGACCCAAAATTTGGGACACCATTGAAGGTCTTAGACTTAAAACGAATCAGCATTGGCAGTTTTAAACTCGATATTGAAAGTGGTAAATGGCGATACCTTTTAGTAGAAGAAGAGAAGATGCTAAATAGTGAGTTAAAATAGAGGGAAACTAAAAAATGGTGGCAATTGACACTCTTTACTAGGAGGCTATCGGATTCATCTGAAATTCGCAAAGAAAAAATTAAAATCATTTCTGCGTAAACAATAGATTGTCACTGGTAATCTACTATCTATTTATATTTTCTAAAATCTTCATAGCTATCTCTTCAGGGGTTTTTCCTTCAACATCAACGATGATATTTGCTACTTTCTTATAGTCTTCACTTCTTTCTTTATAAAGGGTTTTGGCTTTTTCGATATCTTGGAAAAGAGGGCGTTTTTGCAGTTTTCGTTTGGCGTTTGGATGGTTTATGATGCGTTGATAGATACCGTCAAAAGTGCTGTCTAACAGTACAACAGTACCGATCTCTTTGAGTCGCTTTTGTTTGAAAAAACCGCCACCAGTGGAGATGATGGCATCTTGCACGTTGTTAGAGAGCCATTTGGCTGTTTTTTTCTCAAGGCTACGAAAATAAGCTTCTCCATCACTTTCGAAGATATCTTTGATTTTTCTATTTTCAAGACTCTCAATCAAGTCATCTGTGTCTATGGCATAAGCATCAAAAAGTTTGGCATACGCTCTAGCCACTGTCCCTTTACCTACACCCATGAAACCGATCAATATGATATTTTTCATCTAGTCAAAATCCTCATCACTTTTTTTCTTTTTTGCTTCGAGTATCAACGGTGTACCGCTAAAATCAAAATACTCTCTAAGTTGGTTGATAAGATAGCGTTTATAACTAAAGTGCAATGATTTTGGGCGGTTCATGATCAGTGCAATACGGGGAGGTTTGATGTCAAACTGTGCAACAAAATAGATCTTGGTGATCTTTCCATGATCAGAAGGGAGTTGGTGTTTTTTATTGGTTCGTTTGAGGATTTCATTGAGTTTAGATGTGGGGATACGAAATGTGTAATTTTTGTAGACTTGTATGATGATATCGTGTATCTTATGGACTCGTTTTTTATTGAGTGCTGAAACTGTGATGACTGGTGCATATGCGAGAAATTTGAAACGATCTCTGACAAGTTGTACACTCTCTTTATAATCATGCTGTGCCTCATCCCATTTGTTTAAAACGATGATACAACCAAGTTCAAACTTATCTACAAGGTTTGCGATACGCTCATCTAATTCTTTAAAATCTTCACTAGCATCCAAAACCAACAAGGCGATATCTGCATTTTCAAGCATCGCTTGTGTACGGTTTAGTGCAAACTTTTCGATGCCTTCTATCTTACCACGGCGGCGGATTCCGGCTGTATCGACAAAGGTAAATACTTTGTCTTCATAGACAAGTTGTTCATCTACAGGATCGATGGTTGTACCTGCTACATCACTCACAACTGAGCGTTCTTCACCTACAAGGGCATTGAGTAGTGAACTTTTACCTACATTGACACGTCCGATGATGGCTATTTTGATTTCATTGCTTTGTTCTTCTTTTATCGCTTCAGTCATATCTTGGGCGGCAATCATATCTTCAAGTGAGAAATCATCATCTTCACTCAGTTGGGGTAGTTCTTTCTCCTCTTTTGGAAGTTTAGAATCTATCCAGCTGATCAGTTTTCGTGTACCTCTGTTGTGTGAAACGGAAAGAAAGAAGATGTTTTTAGCACCAAAAGAGGTAAATTCCCATCCGATCTCTTCTTGTTGCTTGTCGTTGTCGATTTTGTTTACAACAAGTGCTATCTCTTTACCCATCTTTTGAAGTTGAAAAAAGATTTTTTTATCTTCGTCATCAGGTAGCATTTTCCCATCTACCATAAATAAGATGATATCTGAATCACGTGCAGCTTGGAGTGATTTGTCTCGCACCGTTGCAAAAAGTGTAGTAGAATCATCCAATCCACCCGTATCAAGTAAAATCGCAGCTGTTTCGTTGATCAACACTTCTATACTTTTAACATCTCTGGTTGTCCCGCTCACTTCTGAAGTAATCGCATTACGCTCTTTAGCGATACGGTTAAATAGTGAGCTTTTGCCTACATTTGGCTTGCCGATAAGGGCTATTTTCTTCATGGTATATCTCTTTATTAGTTTTTAGAGGAGTTCTTGGGACAATATAACACTATTTTGGTTTGAGTTGTTTGAAAGAGGTGTTTGGGTAGAGATTCTCTTTAGTCCTTTTTTGCTATACTGAACCAAAATTTAGAGGAGATTATATAGATGGCTTCATATTCTATGAGTGATTTGAAAAAAGGTTTAAAGATTGAGTTAGACGGTAAACCGTACAAGATTGTTGAGTATCAACACGTTAAACCAGGTAAAGGTGCGGCGTTTGTTCGATGTAAAATAAAATCGTATCTCAATGGTAAAGTAGTGGAAAAAACATTTCATGCAGGTGATAAATGCGAAGAGCCAAATCTTGAGCAAAAAACGATGCAGTTTTTGTATGATGATGGTGATATGTTGCAGTTTATGGACACACAAACCTATGAGCAAATCGGTTTAACACATGATCAAGTTGGTGATACGCAAAAGTGGATCGTTGATGGCATGAATGTAGAGATATTGTTTCACAATGGCAATGCCATAGATGTAGAAGCACCGGCAACAGTAGAACTTAAAATAGCACAGACAGGACCAAACTTCAAAGGCGATTCACAAGGTGGTAAAAAACCGGCAACTTTAGAGAGTGGGGCAGTGATTCAGATACCGTATCATGTGCTTGAAGGTGATGTGGTGAAAGTAGATACCGTAAAAGGCGAATATCTTGAGAAGATAAAATAAGAGAAAAAAGGAGTTCGTTATGGCAACTGTTTTAGTACCATTGGCAGAAGGGTTTGAAGAGATTGAAGCTGTTAGTATCATCGATGTTCTCAGACGTGGCGGTATAGAGGTACGTACAGCATATCTGTTTAACCGTGAAGTAAACGGAGCAAACGGTATAACTATCTTGGCAAACACAAAGATAGACAATATCGTAGTCGAAGAGTTTGACATGATTGTACTTCCCGGAGGTATGCCAGGAGCAGCACACCTCAGAGATGATGAACGGGTACAAAAACTTCTCAAAGCATTTGATGCAAAAGGCAAAAAGATCGGTGCTATCTGTGCCGCACCGATAGCTTTAGAGCAAGCAGGTGTACTAAAAGAGGGGTATACATGTTATCCGTCATACGATCAACAGATCAAGACTAGTGGATTTACAGATAAAGAAAAAGTCGTACAAAGTGGCAATATCCTCACTTCCCGAGGACCTGGAACCGCAATCTGCTTTGCTCTTTTTATTGTTAAAGAACTTGTTGGTGAAGAGACATATAAACAGATAAAAGCGGGCTTGTTGGCAGATTATTGTTAGTTTAGAATTTTGGATTTATAACTGTAAAAGTAGTATAACTTAGTGTTTGTAAGGTTTGCGATGATTTTTATGATCTCCCATATTCAAAGCTTAAAAGTTTGATAAACGGACGTGTGTCACATTTTCGGCACACGCTTCTTCCTAAACTTAAAAGGTAAATCCTGCGTTGATTTCGGGATATCCTCTACTTTTACTTCCATCGATGCCATTGTCATAATACTCTTGAACCCAGCCTACACTTAAAAAAGTATTGTTGCTTATCACCATCGCGACACCAGCTCTTGCCCCATAAACATCATGATCATCATAAGGAGCATCTATAAAAGTATGACGGTAAATCACACCTGCATATGGATTATATGTACTCTCTGTTGGGATATAATAGGTTAGAGGGATGCTGATCTCATTGATCTTAGGGGTATCTCCAAACCAACCTGTATACCCTGCACCAACCGAGAGGTTATCGGTTACAAAGTAGTTTGCATTGATGCCAATAACGGTGTAGGTATTTCCATATCCGCTGCTTGAACCTACACTAAAGCCAAAGTTTTTATGACCAACTGAAAATATACCACCAGCATATATGCTAGAGGCTAAAAGTGAGGCGATGATGATTTTTTTCATGATGTACTCCTTTGGTGAGAAGTGTTTATTAAAAAACACTTCTCTTTTGTTTTATTGCACTTCGTAAGGGTAGTGGCTGGGTTTGATGTAAACTGAAGCACCTCTGAAGCCAAAATCATTGGTTTTTGAACCAAAACCATATTGTACCAAAGCTGCAGAAAGTTTACGATCCAGTTGAACACCTCCGCGAGCTGTAACAGCATAAGCACCATTGTTATTTCCGTTAAGGTTTGTGTTTTGATCTTCTAAAGGAGACGTTCCCACCCCTCCATAATATCCACCTACAGTTGAGAGTGTTGTATTGGCATCTTTTAGTTTTGGAAGCCACCAAGTGGGTATTTTGGAACTGTTAATATCCTGATATGCTTGTATATTTGCACCGGCTATTCTGTCACTTGCTTTAAATACGCCTCTTGTCCATTCCGATAAACCACCTGAGAGTTCATGTACTGTTACAGTATAGTTCGCATCAACATTGGTATCGTTACCAAGCAATCCGTTAGCAAATACAAGATCTTCTTTTAAAACACCTGTACCCACACCACCTGTCCAGTTTTGCGGGTTATTGATTGCAAGTTTTACCAACTGCATCCATTGTTTTTCAAGTGGCAATGAAAATGCATAGCCATCTGTAATCTGTGAGTGCTTAAGTGAAAGTATTGCACCTAATGCACTGATATTGTTTTGAGATGGAGTGTTATTATCAAAAGTAACTTTAATGGTTGAAAGTCCTGCATCTGTTGCAGAGACGTTTTTATAAGTACTTGTATTGATGTCCACACCAAATCCTGTACCGTCAAAAGCTTTGAAGTTGTTTTTGATGATGGCTGAGATGTTGGAATCTGCTGTCATGTTCAGATCTGCACCTGCTACATCTCTGGCTTCATATTCTGATATCCAGAAACCACCTTCCTTGACACCGTCGCCATCTACATCAAATTCGCCTGGGATATAGACGAAATGGTTATTTCTCATCACTTTGCCTTTGGCTGTTTCAGTGATAAAAGGAATCTTCTTATTTACTTGTCCACTATGGACTACTGCACTATCTTTTGGATGACTTCTATCTTCACCACAACCAGTTAAAACTACCGATGTTAAAACAGATAATGTTACCAATAAAACGCTTTTTTTCATGATTCTCCTCCTGGATGTGTGATTGATGCTTCGATACGTCTGTTTTGTGCTCGTCCCTCGGCAGTGCTGTTGTCTGCTACAGGTTGTGTTGACCCTTTACCCTCGGCTTTAATCATATGCCAATCGATATTGCCTTGTGCCAAGATTGCTTTACGTACAGCAACTGCTCTTTTAAAGGAAAGTTTATGATTGTATTTTTCATTGCCGGTATTGTCTGTATGACCTGTTATCGTAACGATGCTTCCTTGTGGTAGTTCTCTAACATAACGTGCAAAAAGTTTGATTTCATCCATAGAGTCTGCTTTGATGTGGTCGCTATCTGTATCAAAATGGATATCGAGATTCATCAAAACAGCACAGCCCGTTGCGTCAACTTTTGTACCTTCTGGCGTATTTGGACACTGATCTGCACTATCTGCTACCATATCATAATCACTGTCTTTGACCGTAACCACTTCACAACCGCGTTCACTCACTTCTGTGTCTTCTTTTACGATTGTACCAGGACACTCATCTTCACTATCGGCTACACCATCATGATCAGAGTCAAGTACTGTTACTACAGGTTGTGGCTTCGGTACGATGACAGGCGCAGGTTTTGGAATTTCTCTCTTTTGGATGGGAGCAGGTTTAGGTGCTTGCTTTGCTAATGGGAAATTAAGACCGACAAAAAAAGTAAATTCGTTGTCTTCATCATTGTGATTACCACTAGAATCAATCACTTGTAAAGCACGAAACTCTGTTAAAAGTGAAAGATGCTTATTGATACCAAATGTTGCTCCAAGACCTCCTTGTACAAAAGGTTGTGAATCAAACACAGACGTACTATCTTGTACATACTCATACCCAGCACCACCATAAACATATACTTCATGAGGGAAATGCAATGCAGAAAAACTTGTTCCTGCCTGCAAACTTAGAGCACCTTGTATCAGGGAACTTACACCGCCCCATTTTGACTTATCATCTATTTTTACATAGTTTAAATCGATTCTCGGTTGGACTATGGAACCGATGTCAAACCGTGCGTCAAGCCCAAAAGTGTTGTTTTTCAGTTTCCATCCGTTGTCATTGTCTATGGAAGTTAATCCCCACTTTAGTGATCCGCTTGTAGCCGATGAAGCGTATAACGCAGAGCCTACTAGAACGCTAGCGACTGCAAGCGATAGTTTTGTAAACATATCCTACTCCTTTTTATTATTAGTATAAAAGATGTTACATCAAAAAGAGTAAGAAGTAAATTATTTTATACTTTGGTTAGCATAAAATAATTTACTTTGTTTATATAATAAAAGAATATTTCAAGATAGACAGCTAGCTAAAGTAGTCTTTAATTAGTACTTTACTACACTAAGAAAAAAAAGAGAGTTTGTTTGCAAGCAAGGATTTACGAATATTTTTTGGAAAAAAATGATACTGCGTTGCTTTTGTGCAAAGATGACAAACAAGTGCAGGGTGCGGGCGATGTTTTAAAGCTTTTGGGTTATGATGTGCATCAGTTGCCTGATCTTCGTGCTTCGTTTGGTGATGATTTACGTCCTTTTAAAGAGGAATTAACCTCTTTACTGAGTGCTTTATATGCTTTTTATAAATCAGCTAAACATAAAAAGATTTTACTTGCCCCTTTTCGTACGCTAGTACATCATTTGCCAGATAAAAAACTTTTTTCACAAAAGAAAATCTCATTTGGTGATACGATCTCTTTACATGATTTTAAGGAGATGCTTTTATATTGGGGGTATAGTTTTGTTGAGATCGTTGAAGAGAAGGGTGAAGTCTCTTTTCGCGGTGATATCATCGATATTTATCCCATCGATGCGCAAATGGCTTATCGTATCAGTCTCTTTGATGATGAGATAGAGAGTATTCGTCCTTTTGTCTGTGAAACACAAAAAAGCAGTGGTGATGAACTTGAAGAAATCATGATCGTTCCGGCATTGTTTGCGTTGGATGCGAAGATGTATGAAACCTTAAGCGATAAGATCGAAACATTGCAAAGTGATGCTTTTGTCAAAGATATGCAATCACTTGGGTTTTGGTGTTTGGAGGAGTGGGCAGTTGATTTTATTTCAAATATGTCGTCTCTTTGTGTATCAGATTTACATGATGAGATCGCTGAGTATTTTTCTTTTGTCGAGGATAAAGAAAAAGAGGCAGCTTTTTTGCGCATCCCAAAAATTCCTCATGCACAAAAGTTCAAGCCTGTTGAAGTGATCAATCTGGAAGATTTTCTTACATATCATAAAGACAAGAAGATCACACTCATCGCAAACAATGAAGCGATCATCAAACAAAACGGTATCACGGAACAAGGGGATAAAAAGTATCTCTTTGCAGATTATATCATCAATATCATCTCCGATACACAACTCATCCTCTCTCTAAACAAACAAGAACGTAAAAAGAGACGCAAACGGGCTACTATCGTACTGGATGATTTGAAAACGGGCGATTATGTTGTGCATGAAAACTATGGTATCGGTATCTTTAAAGGGTTGAGCAATACAAAAGTCATGGGCGTGGTACGTGACTTTGTTGAGATTGGTTATCAAGGTGAAGATACCCTTTTGATACCGGTAGAAAACCTTAATGTCATCGATCGTTATATATCAGACGGTGGCAATCTAGCTATTTTGGATAGATTGGGAAAAACAAGCTTTGCAAAACTAAAAGAAAAAGCCAAAACAAAACTTTTTGAGATAGCAAAAGAGATCATAGAGATAGCAGCACAAAGGGAGTTGACTCAAGCTCCTGTTATCAGAGCAGATTTTGAAAATCTTACACTCTTTCAAAATGATGCAGGATTTGTCTATACACAAGATCAAAGCAAATCTATAGAGCAGATTTTTGAGGATCTCAAAAGCGGTAAAGTGATGGATATGCTTCTGAGCGGTGATGTTGGATTTGGTAAGACAGAAGTTGCTATGAATGCAATCTTCGCAGCGGTCAAAAGTGGTTATCAAGCTGCATTTATTGCACCTACAACACTGCTTAGTACGCAACACTATAAATCTCTTAAAGAACGTTTTAGTGCTTATGGCATCAGCGTTGAAAAGATAAATCGTTTTACATCGGCAAAAGAGAAGGCTTCCATACTTCGTGGGCTTGAAGATGGTTCGATCGATGTTTGCATCGGTACACATGCACTCTTTGGTGTAAAGTTTAGCAATCTAGCTTTGTTGATCTTGGATGAAGAGCATAAGTTTGGGGTTAAACAAAAAGAGAAACTTAAAAACTTCAAAGAAAATCTTCATGTTCTCTCCATGAGTGCTACACCGATACCAAGAAGTTTAAATATGGCACTCTCTTCGATCAAACAATACAGTCAACTTTTAACACCTCCTGCCCAAAGGGAAGATATCAGAACATTTGTCAAAGAGTATGAAGATAAGTTGATCAAAGAGGTTGTTTTACGTGAGATTAGAAGAGGTGGGCAGATATTTTATATCCACAACCGTATCGCCTCGATAGAAGATAAAAAACACCAACTCCAAGAGATCATACCCGATATCAAGATACTTGTTTTACACTCTAAAATCACACCTGCTGTCACAGAAAAAGAGATGATGCATTTTGAAGAGGGTAAATATGATCTATTGTTAAGCACTTCAATCGTTGAATCAGGGATACATATCCCAAATGTCAATACGATGCTTGTGGAAAATGCGGACAATTTTGGTATGGCAGATTTGCATCAGCTTCGAGGAAGAGTAGGGCGTGGAAAGAGGCAGGGGTATTGTTACTTCTTAGTCAAGGATAAAGAAAAACTTACAGAACAATCTAAAAAACGTCTGATTGCACTCGAATCAAACTCCTTTTTGGGCAGTGGTTCGGTTTTAGCATACCATGATCTAGAAATCAGAGGAGGTGGAAATCTCATCGGTGAGGCACAAAGCGGTCATATCAAAAATATTGGTTACACCCTGTATCTTAAGATGCTTGAAGATGCACTCAATATCTTACTAAACCAATCGAGCGTAGCTAAAAAAGAGGTAGAAGTTAAACTCTCTGTAAGTGCATTTTTGAGTAGTGATGTAGTAGGCGAAGATCGTATACGGCTAGAACTCTACAGACGTTTAAGTCGTTGTGAGAGTGCAAAAGAGGTGTATGAAATAGAAGAAGAGATGATTGATCGTTTTGGTAAACTCGATATCATGACAAAGCAGTTTTTGGAGATCATCGTAATCAAAATACTCGCTGCTCAAAAAGATATACATCGTATATCCAGTTATGCAACAAATATCACCATAGAGTACAACAACGACACAAAAGAGTATCTCACAGCTCCGAGTAAAGATGATGATGATATCATCGCTGCGACACTACAGTTTTTAAGGAAAAAAGGTGCAGCTTAAAAAGAAAGAGAGACTCTATGTTAGCGATCTTTTAGAAGATCCTGCTATCACTTTTCCCTCGTACTATACTCTTTCCAAAACAACAGCAAACAATGACTCTTTACAACATACCCTGCGCGCAATACATAGTTATGATTTTAAAGATTTTGTTATACCCCAAAAGCATATGGATATATTTCAGTCGCTTGAGTGTGGCACTTTTGTGATTTACAAACAGAAGTATGCAGTAGGATTTTTTGGTGGGAAGTTGATGTACTTAGAATCAAATGGATGGAAAAGTTTTAACCTGACCAAAGATGTCTTTGATTTAGAAGCTTGGTTGGTATGAATCGGTAAACGATTCATACCTTATCTTACAAGCCTAATGCTTTTACTGTTTCTTGTGTTAGTGCCCCACTTGAGATACCTTTTGCTTTTTGAAACTTTTGTACAGCTGCTCTCGTTCTCCATCCATAGATACCATCGATTGGTCCAGGATTGAATCCTTGGTGTTTTAGTGCTGATTGAAGATCTCTAACAAGTGATCCGTTCATATTTGTTTTACAAACAACTGGTTGCCATTTTAAGATCGCATCATTTATTTTTACTTTTTTAGTGACAGTTCTATAGCTTTCAGGAGTTGATATTTTTCTCACACTTGCCGGTGTAACCATCTCTTTTACTTTGATCGTTCGGTATACAGCTGGAATAGCGATGGTTTTTGTAGTTGCCGGTGTAGCCAATACACGTTTTGTAATGCTTTTATATCTAGCAGGAATAGCAACAGTTTTTGTTTCGGCAGGCTTAACAAGTATTTTTTTAGTGATTGTTTTATAAATAGCTGGAACATTTACAAGACATAAAATCTCACCAGTTTCACCACTCAGCTTTTCAATCGGACCACGTCCTTTTTTCCATGCTGTATGCGCTGCTTTTACTAAAATTTTTTCGGTTTCGGTTTTGTATACAGGTGCGGTCGTAATGAGTTTCTCCGATGGTTCGGTGACTTGTATCTTTTCAGTGACTGTTCTATACTTTGCCGGTATTGTGACAATCTTTTCACTGGCTTCTTTTACGAGTATCTTTTTATCAACCATCTGATATTTTGCTGGGATAACTTCTACTTTATCACCCGCTTCTTTTGCCAGTACCTTTTCAGTTTCAAGTGTATACTTTGCCGGTATTAAAACTCTTGCATAACATTCACCAGCCTTTGCGTTTGGCGGATAAAGCGAACCTTGTGCAGGGACGGAAACTTCTTTGATTACAGTTCTTGGTTTTTGAGAACGCGCTTCTGCAATAGCAACTTGAAGATCATGTATCTGTTGATCTTTTATATCAAATGCTTTAGTATTTACAACCTTTTTTACGGGAACAGTCGTTTCACACTTTCTTTTTTCTGCACAACCACTAATACCTACAGCAACTGCTACAGAAAGTAGGATTGGAATATGTTTACGGGTATTGAAATCCATCTTTTCTCCTTTTTATTTCAATATCTTCTATTATCCTACAAAAATAGTTAGTATTTAGTTATTATAATCAATTATAATAACTAAATAAGGTTAATTTAAGAGTGCTTTGACAATATTACTTACACTTTTACCATCAGCTCTTGATCCAACTTCAGCCATAACTTGTTTGATGACTCCACCCATATCTTTCATGCTACTTGCACCGCTTTTGGCGATAACATCCGAAACAATTTGTTTTAATTCGTCTTGTGAAAGTTGTTGTGGTAAATATGCTTTGATTAAAGTAGCTTCTTTTGTCTCTTTTTCATATAAATCTTCACGACCGGCATCTTTATATTGTTTTGCTGCATCTTCTCTTTGTTTTACCGATTTTTGGATGATTTTATAGATATCATCATCACTAAGTTCTCTTCTCTCATCCACTTCGATTTGCTTAATTGCACTCATCAAAAAACGAATAGTTTCTCTTTTAAAAACATCTTTGGCTTTCATAGCATCTTTTAGATCACTTTTTAACACTTCTTTAACTTGACTCATCATTTAATCCTTTTGGCATAAAATTTGCTGCATTATAGCTAAAGGGCACTTCTAATTCAAAGCCCATTATAAGTACCTAGGGTTTTTAGAGATGCTCTAAAGTAAGTTAGGATTTTTTATGATTATAATAAAGTTTGTACTGTTTGTGTTATTTGTAACTGTTTTTTCTGGATGTACCGCACATCAAGTAGAGCCACGTATGGATATGCGTGGACCATCTTATATCAAGGAAGTTTCCAGAAATTATTGTGATCCACAAGTTTCATCGCACCATGATGGAAGTGTTTACGGACAGGGTGGCAATCCTTTGTTTGCAGATAAAAAAGCAATGCATATCAATGATATCGTAACTGTAGTTATAGATGAACGAACCTTTCAATCTTCACAAGGCGATAAAAAACTAACAGATACATCTGTCAATAATCTCGGAGGTGGTATATTTGGAGGGGCAGGGGCAGGTGTTGGAACTGCAGTTGGTAAAACATTAAATACCTTGACAGATATAGGTTTTAAAGCAAACTCTAACAATAACTTTTCAGCCTCAGGAACACAATCTAGAAATGAAAAGTTTAAATCAACGATTAGTGCAAGAGTTGTTAAAATCCTTAATAATGGAAACTATTTTATCTCTGGAAGCAGAGAGCTACTGCTAAATGGGACTAAACAAATCGTTAAAATCACTGGTGTTATACGCCCTTATGATATTGACCAAACAAATACAATAGATTCAAAATATGTCGCAGATGCAAAAATACTTTATAAAACAGAAGGTGATATACGCGAATCTACACGAAAACCATGGGGATCACGTATGATAGAAAGTGTCTGGCCTTTTTAAGAAAATTTCTAATAATTACATTTCATTTTGAAATATAATAAGTTATTTTATATAGTTGTAGTATCATACGGCTATGGATTTAGTAACATTTTTAATCGGATTTTTACTCTCAGGGCTTATTAGTATACTTTTGTTTTACTTTATATATGACAAACAAAGTAGAACATATAAACGAAAAATGCAACATTTGCTGACACAGGGTAGGGGAGTAGAAGATGCACTTCATGAAAAAAAGATGCATATTCAACTTCTGCAACTTGAAAATACCAAGTTAAATGAACGGCTCTCTTTTGCAAAAGAAAAGATCACATTTTTGGAAGATGCACAGATGAGGATGAAAAGTGATTTTGAGAAGATTGCTTTTGAAGTGATGGACAAAAACAGTAAAAATGCACTAAATCATCAACAAGAATCGCTCAAACATATGCTTACACCTTTCTCGCAAAATTTAAGATCATTTCAGGAAAAAGTTGAACAGTTTTATATAAATGAAAACAAAGAGCGTTTTTCTCTTGTTAAAGAAATCAGTGCACTCAAAAATCTTAACGAGCGAATCGCCCAAGATGCTGTTAATTTGACCAATGCACTCAAAGGTGACAATAAACTACAAGGAAACTGGGGTGAATTTATCCTGGAAAAAGTTTTAGAAACTTCAGGGCTAAAAAAAGATCGTGAATATGAGATACAAAAAGAGTATCTTAACGAAAGAGGGCAAAAAGTACGTCCAGATGTCATCGTGCATTTACCGGATAAAAAAGATGTTATCATCGACTCGAAAGTCTCTTTAACTGCGTATGAAAAGTATCATAGTGCACCAAAAGAAGAAAGCCAAATGCATATCAAAGCACATCTAAACTCTCTTTACATACATATCAAGACACTCAGTGAAAAAAAATATGAGTCAATCCAAGGTGTAAGAACACTTGATTTTGTATTGCTTTTTATCCCTATTGAAGCTGCTTTTATGGCTGCAGTAGAGTATGATAAAGATCTCTATGAAAAAGCATACCAAAAAAATATCATACTCGTTTCACCATCAACACTGCTCGCTGTTTTAAGAACTATCCAACACTCATGGCGATACGAATACCAAAACAAAAATGCCTTACTCATCGCCAAAAAAGCAGGTGACTTATATGATAAGTTCGCAGGCTTTGTATCCAACATGCAACTCATCGACACTTCTTTAAAAAGAGCACAAGATGCTTATGATGATGCATTTAACAAACTAAGCAGCGGAAAAGGCAATCTCATCGGTCGTGCAGAGGAGTTAAAGTCCTTAGAAGGCGTACAGAGTAAAAAAGCATTAAAAGCCTTAGAAAAAGACAAATTGGAATAAAGAATATTTTTTCAAGAGAATATATATTATGTTAACCAACTTAAATATAGGAGATGAATCTTTGAAAATCATTTTACTCATGATGACTTTAGTTTCATCTATAGTATGTGCTAAAATTAGCATAGGAACTAACTTTCCAAAAGTATTTATGGTCGATCAGTTTGGTGAAACATTGGATGTACAAAGGAAAGGTACTACAAAAGTGATTATATCTTTTGAAAAAGAAGTTTCAACATCAATTAATCATTTTTTGCAAAAACAGAAAAAAACATTTTTAACTGATAATAATATAACTTATATTTCTGATATCAGTCGTGCACCTAGTTTTATCATAAGCTGGCTTGTACTCCCAAAAATAAAAAAACTCTCTTTTCCTATAGCACTCATCTATGATACCCCTACAGCTGATAAATTTAGACATAAAAAGGGAAAAGCTACTGTTTATACTCTAAAAGATGATAGTATCATAAAAATAGAGTTTATCAACCCCAAAATATTAGATAAATTTTTTGGGAAGATTAAGATCGATAAAAGGAAGACTATTGAAAAAAACAGCAATTAGCATAATCTTTATCATGTTGGATTTAAGTGCAAATATTTTAGCAGACGAGTTGCGTAAATAGGAACACTTTCCCAAATAGCACCGGGTCTAGGCAATGCATTTCACAGTGCCACAGGGCATAACTATATCAGATACAAAGTAGGTATATGTTTCTTTGTTGAGTGTTAAACCCTGCCCTCTTTTGCTCGTACTATTTTTGTTGTATTACTTCCTACTTTTTATCTTATTATATCTAATGATTCGCTAAAATTACAGATAAATTTTTTAAAACTACTTGCTACAAAGGAAAATATTTGAACTCTACTCACTACTATAACCCAAACGGCGAAGATATTTTAGATGAAAAGATATTTGGAGGGAATCCAACTGGATTTGTTGATTTTAACCGCTCAAAGTATCAATGGGATAGCAATATTTATGACCTTATGAATGCTAATACATGGTTCCCTTCTGAAGTCAACACTTCAACAGAAAAGAAAAACTTTGCAAACCTCACAGAAAACGAACAAGCGATCTATAAACTAACCTTTGCACAACTTAGCTTCAATGATAGTGCACAAGAGGAGTATCTAAGCGACTTCAGAAGCTTAGCAAGCAACCGCCTTGTAAAAGCAACATTGTCTCTTCAAATCATGCAAGAGGTAAACCACTCCAAAAGTTATGCAGTCCTTCTTGATGCATGTGGAAATTCTGAGGAAGTTTTTAATCTTTATAAATATGATGAAGCACTCAATAGAAAAAACTTAAAAATAGCTGAACAATTTGCAAGATATATCAGCGGAACTTCTGTAGATGAGATGCTTTTAAGTGCTATGGCTAGTGTTAATCTGGAAGGTATCTACTTTTTGTTAGGATTTGGATATATCTACAGTTTAGGGGATAAAGTACCAGGTGCAAGAGATATGATACAATTTATAGCAAGAGATGAACTAAACACGCATCTGCCACTCTTTGCAAATATCTTTAAAACCATCCAAAAAGAGAATAAAATAGCAACAAAAACTATCGATAAATCTTATGAAATGATTCAAGATGCGGTAGCGATAGAGTTAGAATATGGCAAGTACCTACTGCAAAATTATCCTATCATGGGATTAACCGAGGAGCTTATAGAGCAGACTGTTTACAACTATGCAAATGATAGACTTAAAAAGATAGGACTTGATCCAATATTTGAAGAGAATCCTACAACATATTTGCAGCAACTTGTCACGAAACACCTCAATATAAATGATATAAAGAGTAATTTTTTTGAAAGCAATGTTTCAAACTATGCAAAATCAAGTTTGGATATGAATGACTTTTAAACTACCTTTTTTTTGATTTTGTTAGTATGATTTAATCTCTCCATCATCGACATCGCGGATATAATACCGCTTCACTTTTTGGGGATATTTCTCTTTTAGGTGCTGATATACAGCCCTATCCTTCTCTCCACTATCGCCAAACATCACCCACTGCATCTGTGGATAAAGTTCAAACAGTGTTTTGATTTGTTCTGTTTTATAAGCAAATTGATCCAACAAAGGATCGATATTGGCTCCGTGTATTTTTTTGGTGATGATGACGCTATTTAGAAAATCATGATGTGTTAAAAACTGTTTTATCGAACCATAAAGTTGCTGGGGAGATCCTGTCACAAAAAAGAGTGTGCTGGGGAGTGTTTTGGGGTTTTTAGAGAGTATTTCCTCAAATCGTTCTGCCATCGTAGGGACTACGGTTCTTTGTTTATAGTTTTTGAAAAGCAAATTTTGCAGAAGTTTAAATTTGTTTGTCACATCTGAGATAACCACCGTATCATCAAAATCAGAGATGATTCCGATGGCTTTCCCACCAAGTACAGGCACTTTGACACGCTCACAAACACTGTTGCCTTCTATACAAAGTTGTATATCTTCATGACCAATTAAAAGAGGTTTTTTTAGATGCACATCAAATTCAAAATATCCCTCATCATCGCCAATACTTTCATATTGATTTCCAGATACTATCATGATAATCTTTGTATTTTTGATTTCATCGCTCGTTAATTGGTTCAGTTTTCGCCAGAGATTTTGAAATACTCCATCCTCTTTGGTCACTTTTGTAAACGCTTTTTTATGCAAGATACGCCCTTCTATGATAAGACGATTTGTACTTGCAAAATGGTTATACACATCAATCTGTGATGCAAATAGGGGCAAAGCACTCAAAGCAAACATGCTAATCTTTTTGAACATTTTCATCCTTTATCTACTGGAAAAGACAATCCCAGGTTCCATCTTAAGTACTGGTCTCACACTTATCATGGCTGCCGTTATACTTACGATAAGCACCCCTAAAAATCCAAGAAAAGGTGCAAACCACATCATTCGAAAGGGAAATGTAGCATGTGCGACACTTTGACCAAAAAGAGCAGCGAGACCGATACCGATACCACTTCCTGCAACAACCGCTATAAAAGCTTGTGTAAAAACCATATTTGTCAATTGTTTATTGGATGCTCCCATCGCTTTTAAGACGGCGTATTGTCTGATATTTTCATAGGTAAACATATAGAGCATGACACCCGTGACACCAAATCCAACCAACATGGCTAAGATGACCATGTTTAGCATATCTCCCACATCTTCAGAATTTATCAAAAACCAAAGTACCGTCTCTTTTTTAAATTCATCGCTGCTGAGTGCTTTGAGTCCTGTCTCTTTGCTGATGTTTTGAGCAAGGGTTTTGGGGCTGATGCCTTTTTCGCCTCGCACCATGATAAAAGTGATATATCGCTTCTCACCAGGAATCAATCGTCTGAAATTTGACAAGGTTGTGTATATGAGAGGTCGTGGGGGAAATCGTGGAATCGCCTGAGAAACGCCACCTACAATCACTCTCTTATCATTGATAAGCAATTCATCGCCATATCTAAGCTCTCTGGTTGGTACTTGTAAGTGTGAGCCATCATAACTCCACATATCTTTTTTGTGGATCGGGGTTTGAAGTTTGCCGCTAGTTCCTCCACTATCAACGAGGATACTATCTGGCAAACGAAGCATATTGGCAAGTTTGGGTGCTCCACTTAAAGAGGCGTCATCCACGCCGATAGTTTGAAAACTTTGAAAATGCCCATTTGGAAATCTAGCAGTCGCATCACCCAAATATAAAGGAGTAGCATAATCAACACCTTTAACACCGCGAACAAGCCCCAGTGAAGCATCGCTCATGTTGATAGTGGCTTCTGTAGAATTGACCGCTCTATCCATCACCCAAACAGTAGCAGAGGGATTTTCACTCACGAGTGCAAAACCTCTTGTCATAAAACCTGCAAAGTAACCCATCGCAAATGTGACTAAAAATGCCGTAAAACTGATACCTATAAAAAGTCCGAGATATTTGGTTTTATCGTGCATGAGCATCTCAACAGCGATTCTAAACATAATCATTTTCCTTTGGTGGTTTGGATAAAGACATCAAGCATTTCGCCCACATACAGAGGAAAGTTTGGTCTCTTTTGCACTTCATACATCACTTGAAGCACTCTTGTATCTGTGGCTTCTGTACTCAGTCCTGTCAAATCCTTTTTAGGGACAACATAAGGAATTGTGTATTGGTATTTGAGTGTTATTTTTTGTTTTGGATTGCCTCGTATGAAAGCTACTGCTTTGCTGTTTGGTTCAAATTTCCAACTATCAAACTCGTTGATATTGACTCTGATGCTTAGTGTATCACTCCCTATAACAAGTGCTTTTGAATTTGCATCAAAATAAGAACCTTTGGTGATATTTGATCGTAAAACGATGCCATCTATCGGTGCATGGACTTTATAGAGTTTTAACTCCTCTTGTAAAGCACTCAATCGCTCTTTTGAGAGTGAAAGCAACTCTTTTGCTTCGTTAAAAGTATCGACTATTTTTGTGTATTTTTCACGACTTACCATCTGTGGTGAAACTTTTTTAAATTTTTTGATGAGATCTAACTGATGTTTGGCACTTTGAAATTTTGCTTTTGAAGCTTTTATCTCGGCTTCCAAAACAGGGATTTGCACACGTTTAGAACTATCATCTATCTCAAAAAGCAATGCACCTTTTTGTATCTTTTCACCACTTTTGATAGTGACTTTTTTTATCACACCATGCGCTAAAGAGCCAACAAAGATATTTTTACCGTCACTCTCTATCACGCCCGTTCCTGCTATAAAAGATTTGTATGGAAGTGTGATAGAGGGTAAAGCCACATTATCACCAGATTTTTCCATATCACCATAATATATAGTGCCTACTCCAATCCCTATACCTAGGATAGAAACCAATATCCATATAAAAAAAGTTCTCATGCCCCTTCCACCTTTAGTATCTTTCCATCTTCCATATAAGCCATCCTGTCTGCATATTTGTAAATTCTGTTATCGTGTGTGACTACGATCAAAGTAGCTCCTTTTTCTTTTGTGATGCTTTGTAAAAGTTCCATGACTACCTGACCAGATTTGTGATCTAAACTACTTGTTGGTTCATCACAGATGATAAGTTTTGGTTCATGTACCAATGCTCTGGCAATCGCCACTCTTTGTTGTTGTCCACCACTTAAATGATTTGGTTTAAAATCTGCTTTTGATGTCAACTCTACAGCTTTTAACATCTCTCTCGCCTGATGTAAAGCTTTCTCTCTTTTTACCCCTGCTATGGTGAGAGGTAAAGCCACATTTTCTATGGCACTCAAAGAGGCAAGTAGGTTAAACGATTGGAAAACAAAACCGATATTTTCGCCCCTAAAAGCGGTCTTTTCTTCATCGCTCATGGTGGATATCTCTTGGCCTAAAACTTTACAACTTCCACTATCAAAACGCAAAAGTGCCGTTACGACTGAAACAAAGGTCGTCTTTCCACAACCCGATGGTCCCACAAGCATAAGAAGTTCATTTTTATAGACATCAAGCGTGATACCTTGCAGTGCCTTGACCTCTGCAACTCCTGAATTAAATGTTTTGACAATATCCTTACAAGAGATAATCACTTCACTCATAAATCCTGCCTGACGCGATAGCGTTTATGATAGTAGCTTCTAAATCTTTTTGATATTTCAGGTTGATTATCTGCTCTTTTACGCTTAGAGAGTGTGTCAAAACTTGCAAGTAAGTGTTAAAATTAACGTAGCGTTTTAGATACGCAATCTTGATACTTTTTTGGCTTTTTTGATAATCTTTCAGAGCATTTTCTAAGATACGCAGTTGTTTTTGGGCATCTTGATAACTGTGATAGTGTTTGAGATACTCCTTTTCTCTTTGCAGTTTATACGCCCTACTTTTGGTTTTTTCACCCAAAGCCCGCACTCTCAGAGCCTCAGCTTCTTTAAAATCTCCACCATTTAACGGCAGATGCACTAAAACGGCAAATGCATAGTTATCCCCGTTTGCCGTTGGATCATCAATCTTTTGATACGATACACCTGTACTGAGAGTTGGTCTATAACTATTCTCCAACCCTTGTGCCTGAGTATTTTGCTTCTCTACATCAAGCATGTTTTTCGCTAAGTAAGGATCGTGTGCTAAAAATGCCTCTTTGGTATATAAAAGTTTTGAACTTCCAAGCATCGGAATACTCTCATCTTGGGCATAGAGTTTTAACTGTTTTTTCATCTTTGCAAACTCTTCTTTATAAGTAATCATCTGTGTTTGAAGTGTGGTCAAGGTATTTTTAAACCGCAATAGATCGAGATTGGTTATGTCCCCATTTCTTTGTAAAAGTTTTAATTTTTTGTAAATCTTCTCTTGTTTGGAAAAGAGATTTTGATACAACAAGCGTTGATCTTTCATGCGATGATACAAAGCAATCATATCTGCCAAAGAGATAAAAAGCTGCTCTTTTTGCACATCAAGCTCTGCCTTTTTTGATTTTAAATCCAAGTGGAGCATCTCTATCTTATAGCTGTTTTTACCAAAAAGATCTATCGTATCACTGAGTGATATATCTGTAGTATCAAAAGCATGATCTAAAAGTTTTGCATCTGTTTTGGCATAAGAAGCATCCAAACTAAAGTTCGCATATCTGTTATAACCAATCCCCTTTTGAGAAAGTTTATTTGATGTTTCATACAGTGAATACGCTTTGTCATATCTCAAAGTTTTTACTGCCTCTTTGTAAAAACCCATCATATCGGCATGAGCGGTGAGTGTTAAAAGTGAAACTATCGCTAATTTTTTAAACATGTTGTACTCCTGCTTTTATAATAGCAAGTAAAAATGAAATGAAAATGAAAATGAAAAAGGACGAATTCTCACTTTGATATCGTTAACGATGTGCTGTCTGCAGATCCAAAAACAAGAACTGGTTTTTCGGAACTTCCTTTGTAGATTAGTTTGTCACATTTTTTTGAAAAAAAGCAGAGAAAAAAGAAAAATATTAAAATTTTGTTAGAATATAGTAATTTGACAACAGGAGTATATGAATGGATATGTTTCATTGGTCAGCAACGAAGAAGTTTACCAAGCACATATTCACTGAGAATTTCTCACATATTATGCGTGATTTAATTTGAATATAAATTTTGTGTCACATAATCGTCCTGAAGAGTATTCGCATCTGGGATGTTCAATAAAATAAATAAAAGAGTTTGCTTATGATAGAAACAATTAGTTTTAAAAATATTGCTACCTATAATCAAGCTGGTAGTGAGATATCTGGAGTTCAAAAAATAAATTTTATTTATGGAGCAAATGGTAGTGGAAAAACCACAATTTCAAACCTAATCACAGATCCGAATAATCCTATTTTTAATGACTGTTCAATAACGTGGAAACATAGACAATCTCTTGATTCTTTGGTTTACAATAAAAACTTTAGAGATAAGAATTTTGGTAAAGATAGCATTGATGGCATTTTTACATTAGGAAGTGCAACAAAAGAAGATATTGAACTTATCGAAAAAAAGAGTGCAGAACTAGAGATTATAAAATCTGATGGTATAACAAAAAAAGGAACATTAGATAAGCAAAAAGATGCGTTAAAAGACAAGGAAAATGAATTTCTTGAATGGTGTTGGAAGAATATTTATAAAAAATATGAACAAGACTTCAAAGAAGCATTTAGAGGTAGCCTAACTAAGCAAACTTTTAAAGATAAACTACTTAATGAATATAATAATACTGCTTCATTGTTAACAATAAAAGAAATTCATGAAAAAGCAAAAACTATTTTTGGGAACACTCCTCAAAATCTATCCCAGATATACAATATAGAATTTCATGAAATCAACGAGATTGAATCAAATGAAATTTGGCAAACAAAGGTTATTGGAAAGAACGATGTAGATATTGCACAGCTAATACAAAAATTAAATCTTAATGACTGGGTTAACCAAGGAAGAGAATTTATTCAAGAGGATAGTAATGTATGTCCTTTTTGCCAACAAGAAACAATTACGGAAGAGTTTATAAAGAAACTTGAAGATTATTTTGATGAAAGCTTTATGAAGTCAGTGCAGTCGATACAAGAATTGTTCGATAAATACAATCAGCAATATGAAAATATTATTAATCAACTTGAACAGATTGCAAGTAGTCAGAAAGAGATCAAAGAAAGCAAATTAAATTTAGAGAAATTTTTACCATATCTTCAAACACTCAGAAGTCAGTACCAATCTAACAAAGGGATGTTCAATAGTAAAAAAAGGGAACCCAGCAGAAGTATTGATGTCGTATTAACCAGGGTGCAACTAGAACGTATTAAAAGTTTGATTGATGAAGCAAATCCAGAAATCCAGAAACATAACACTATTGTGCAAAATTTTGAAAAAGAAAAGTCAGATTTAATAAACCAAATATGAAAATTTATTATTGAAGAAAAAAA
>JALULO010000190.1 GCA_027056215.1 Campylobacterales bacterium
TTTTTCAAAAGCAACTATATAGCAAAATAGAGTGATTCGGGATGGTGTACAACCAAAGCACTTGTTGTCTGTTCCGGATGCATTTGAAATGTCTCACCCAATTCTATACCAAACTCTTCGGGTTTTAAAAGTTCAAACAACTCTTTGTTCATGGAGAGATCTGGACATGCAGCATACCCAAAAGAGTAGCGACAGCCATGGTATCGTGTCATCTTTACATCACGTAAACTATGCCCTTCTTTTTCAGCGATATTGAGCTCCAATCGGATCTGTTTATGGATGATCTCCGCGATAGCCTCAGCTAGATCAACACTGATTCCATGGAGATGGTGATAGTCGTTATACAAACCTTTTGCATAGAGTTCTTGCTCTTTTTGACTGAACTTCGCACCGGCACTTGCCAGCGTAAAAGCCACCACATCATGACGATCACTTTTAAAGTAATCACTCAAACATCGGTATGGCTTTCGCATCTGTCTTGGGAAAGTATAGGAAATAATCGCACGTTTTTTAACAACTTCTAATGGCTCTGTATTGATCCCCTCTTCGTTGAACCAACCTTCAGAGGGATCAAAGATATGTAGTGTATCCCCTTCACTTCGACATGGGTAGTAACCATACAGTGCCACAGGATCTAAGAGATGCTCTTTGAGGATATCGCGTTTCATCTGTTCAAACAAAGGCCAAAGTTTTTCATTTTCTATCTTTTTACGTTCTTCTTTGGTCAGTTTTTTATTGACATAACCCCAACGTTGTGAAAAGAGAAGTTTATGATTTATCCAGTCAAATGCCAGTTCATCCACTTTCGCATCCAATACACGCCGTCCCCAAAACGGAGGATTGGGTATGATGATATCACGTGAAGGCATCTTGATCTGTTCTAGTGGAGGGATATCATCTTTACTTTTTTTCTTTTTTACAATCGCGATATCGATATCAGGCTCACTTCCACCCAGATTGGTATCAAAATTGCCCTCTTCGATACGGCTCATCGCAACCATACCGTCAAAAGCATCTTTACAGTAAAAAATCGGTCCATCATATTCCGGTCTACAAAACTCATCGATAAACTTCTTTGTCAAAGCTGCACCACCTAAAAGTACCGGCGTTGTGATTCCTTGAGATTTTAGATACTGCAGATTTTCAAGCATCACACCGGTTGACTTAACCAGTAATCCACTCATACCTATAGCATCAACATGATGTTCTTTTGTGATATTTACAAAAGATTCGATATCTGCTTTGATACCGATATTGATCACTTTAAAACCGTTGTTGGTAAGGATAATATCAACAAGATTTTTACCTACATCATGAACATCCCCTTTGACCGTGCCTAACACAAGTGTTGTTTTGGTACTTTTCTCTTTTTTGGGAAGATAAGGGTTAAGCCAATCCACGGCTGATTTCATAGTTTCAGCAGATTGTAAAACAAATGGAAGTTGCATTTTACCACTTCCAAAAAGCTCTCCAACCTCTTTCATCGCTTCGATCAAGATGACATTGACGATCTCTTCTGCCGGTATTTCATCTTTGGCATCAGGCAAAAGTTTCAACATGCGCTCTTTGTCACCATCAAGTAAAAGTTTGTGCAATTTTTCTTTGGTATTCATCTGTAAAAAGGCGGCATCTTCCTCGTCTTGGTTAACCGCCTCTACATCTGAAAAATAGTCGATAAAGGTAAAAAGAGGATCACCCTCTTCTCGGTTGTTAAAAAGTAAATCTTCACAAACTTTGATATCCTCTTCGCTCATCTTATGTAAAGGCATTGTATTTTTAACATTGACAATCGCCATGGAGAGTCCTGCTTTGACACAGTGGTGCAAAAAAACAGAGTTTAGGTATTCTCTTGCGTGTTTGTCTAATCCAAAAGAGATATTTGACACACCCAATACAAATCCAACTTCAGGATGCATTTTATGAAAGGTAGCTATCGCATCTATCGTCTCAATGGCTGCTGTAAAATATTCTTCATCACCACTACCTACTGTAAATGTCAAAAGATCAAAAACCAAATCATGCGGATCAAGCCCGTGTTCTTGGGTTGCTAGTTTATAGATACGCTCGGCAACTTCGACTTTTGTCTTTTTGTCTTTTGCCATACCGACCTCATCGATAGTCAAACAGACAAGTGAAGCACCATAGCGTTTGGCAAGCTGACAAATAATATTGAACTTATCAATCCCATCTTCCAGATTGACAGAGTTGATGATCGGTTTACCACCTACTTGTTTCAGACCCATCTCTAGTGAAGTGACTTGTGTTGAATCGATCATGAGAGGCAAAGTCACTTTTTGGGCATAAAGCAGTGCTAAAATCTCCATATCTTTACGCTCATCTCGACCTGCAAAACCAACACTCAGATCTATACCGTGTGCACCATAACGCACCTGTTGTTGCGCTACTGAGAGTGTACCTTCATAATCTTCTGCTAACAGTAACTCTCTAAAAGCTTTAGAACCAGTTGCATTGCTACGCTCTCCGATCAAAAAAGGTGCTGGATTTTGGATGAGCTCTCTAGTCTCAAACAAAGAAGCCAATGCTTTTGGCTGACTCCCACTCGCAGCTTTAGGCACAACACCCACCATCGCGTCTGAGAGTGCTTTGATATGTTGAGGCGTTGTACCGCAACAACCACCAAGTAGTGCTACCCCATCGTACTGTGTAAAACTTTTCTGTAAATCTGTAAACTCTCTAGGTCCCATCGGATAAAAGGTATGCCCGCCTCTGTTTTGAGGAAGTCCGGCATTGGCATGTACTGAGATTGGTTTGCCCCATACTTCACTGAGTGTTTTGACATGTTTTTGAACTTGTTCTGGTCCTGTACCACAGTTAAAACCAAGAGAGAGGATGTCAAAAGGCTCCATGATCACAGCTATCGTTTTGGCATCTGTACCGATAAGCATACTTCCTGCAAGTTCGATGGTGACAGATACCATGATCGGTAAATGTTTACCTTTTTTCTTTGCCACATCTTCGCAGGCATGCAGTGCAGCTTTGATCTGTAAGGGATCTTGACACGTTTCAAGCAAGAAAAGATCAGCTCCACCATCAACCAAACCTTCCGCCGCGATACAATACCCCTCATACATCTCATCATAAGTGATATGTCCAAGTGAAGGAAGTTTAGTTCCCGGACCCAAATCACCGGCAACAAAACGGGGCTTATCATCACTATAATACTTTGCACAAGCATCACGTACGATCTGTGCACCGGCTTTTGCAAGCTCATACGTTCGCTCACCTATATCATAATCATCAAGAACCCAGGGAATCGCACCAAAAGTATTGGTTTTGATGATATCTGCCCCAGCTTTCAAATAGCCCTCATGTATACTAGATATACCATCAGCCATAGTGACATTGAGCAATTCGTTACAGCCTTCATTGCCTTCCCATGCACTTTGGGGAATCTCAAGGTTTTGTATCTGTGTCCCCATCGCACCATCGAGGATAAGGACTTTTTCTTTTATCAGTTGTTTTAAATCTGGTTTTTGCAAGAAATTTTCTCTTTTTTAGCGGGATTTTACTATATAGATAATCAAAAGATTATGAAGCGCACTGTTTACATGTACCAAAAAACTGAACAGATGTTTCAGCAACACGAAAACCACTCTCAACGGGGATACTCTTTTGCAATCCCTGGGTATCAATATGGACATCTTCAATCATGCCACATTTTTGGCATATAAGATGGGAGTGTCTCTCTTTTGCTAGTTCATATTTATTGTCTTGTCCAACGATTTTAAGCTCTTTGATAAAATCACTATCCATCATGGCATTGATATTTTTATAAACAGTAGCAAGTGAAAGTGATGGAAAAGTCGCTTTGATTTTTTCATAAATATCCCGAACACTGATATGTCCGTATCGATCCATCAACTCGATAATCGCCAAACGTTGTGGCGTTATCTTGATTTGATGCTCTTTTAAGAGTGTCATATATTTTTGCATATAAAGACCTTTTTTGTCTGAGTATAACATAAAATGCTTTTTTCGTCAAATAATTTATGGTAAAAGATAAAAGTTATCACTTGTTATAGGATTTTTACACCTGTTTGAAACTGTAAACTAACAAGGTTTTTAAGAATTTCACAACGCTGAATCCATATATTTTGTTTGAGTTCAAGCATTTGAAGACGTGTCATGATCTCTTGATGTTTCAAATCAATCGCTTTCTCGCCGATAGGATACTCTTTTTTGATATGTGCATGAGAGAGGCTTTTTTGATCCAATAAAATCTCTTTTTGCATTTGGGCAATCGTTTTTTGTGACTCATACAGCTTTGTATAGTAAAAATGTACCTTCTTTTGCAACAGTGCTTTATAACTTTTTTCTCTGAGTTTAAAAGTCTGACGTTTTATAGAAGAGAGTTCTTGTGACGGTTGATGCACTTCCAATGGCATACTAAAGTGAAATCCTGCCAATGTATCATCTCTTGGAACGGAAGTATATCTTTTTCTATCCACAAAAACATCTGCCTTAACACGATCCTTCCAGCTAGGTGTTAAATCAATAGCTTCCATACGTTCCTTTTGCACTTGCAATGCGACGTCATTTCTAACAGCATCGTCAGCAAGTACTTGCTCATCTGTCAAATGTATTTTTTCTATTTTTTGTATCAATGTTTTGTAACGTTTATCAAAAACTTTTTTAGGACTAAATCGTAAATAATTGACAGCTTGTTTAGTTTTTTGAAATAGTGTATGTGTTTTTTCATAAGTGGACAAAGTAATAATACCCTTATCAATCCTTCTTTTATCGTAGCTTAATAGCTTTTTCAATAATGAATATTTTTGAAAACTATACTCATAAGCGATATACTTCTTGATCTCATCAATCTCTAATAGGGCTATTTGTGCATAGTCAGACTGCGTTTGTTTAAGTATATTATCGAAATCCATCCCATTTTGTAATGCTTTTTGCATTGCATCTTTTTTATATCCATAGTAGCCATTGTCAAAGATATTCCAGACAAGTTTGGCATCATACCCTGCACTGTTTTTGTCAGGAATAGCAGAAAAAGATGTTTGAAATTCCAAGCCACTATAGGAAAGTGCTTTTTTATATTCCTCAAGATAAGCATCTTTTATCTTTTTCAGTTCTTCTATATTACTGGTACTACTGCCATGCATAATCTGTACAAACTGTTGATTTTCTCCAAAAAAAAGATCATCAAGACTCTCTTCATGATAAAGCTCAGCATAAGACGGAATCTTTTTTTTAATACGATGTATGGTTTTAGCACTATTTTTCTTCGGTAAGATACGATAATACGATAATCGTGCTTTTTTTGCCAACGCAACTGCATGATTTAATGAATCAAGATCTTTTTGCCCACAACGTATAAAAAGATAGTGCTTTGCATTTTTAATATCTTCTATTTTATGACATACAAGACCTGCCCGTTTTGCTTTGAGTAATACTTTATTAGCTTCTGAACCATTTTTTTTACTAAAGACTCCTAACTGTAAGCTATAAGGTTCATTTGCAAAACCAGAAGATATAACAAATAATAAACTTACAAATACAAGTACTTTTTTCATTCTAACGTTTTTGTTCCCTTTTGATATTTAAAACTTTTATAGTCGATCTCATTATTTCCATCCGGCGGTGCCCATCTTGCATTTTTTGGGCAATGTGTCACAGGATGCCACTTATGCCGCAATGGCACATCAAAATAGATATGATCTATCTTATTATCATGTGCATACCCACCGTGTAGATTGATATCTACACCAAGTACTAAGTTGTAAAGATGGTTACCACTTGCACTCCACTGAAGTGTTACATGGCGTATATTTTTGATTCTGCTATTACGCAAAACACTGTAAAATGTCCGTGCAATACGTACATATCCATTACCTTTTTTACCTTTATTCCAACTACCATTGACATAAAGATTTTCTAAAAGCAATGCATAACTATAGTCACAAACAATAGCATGACTACCACTTTGCTGTAACGATACATCATCGATATGACATTTTGCAGCATATGACATAGAAATACCATTTACCATGTTATGTGGAAATGCATTGGTATAATCAAATCGATATTTTAGAATATCGGCACCTGGTACAATTTGTTTAATAGTAAACTTTTCTAAAGTAATATCTTCAACCATATCCAAAGCGATAACCTCAGTTTCTGGTGCTTTAAACTCTGTCAGCATAGGTTTTTTTGTATAAACCTTGTGCCTAAGTGGATCATAATCTAAAACTTCTACGATTTCCTGACGTAGATAAGGATAACGCTTATGCCACTTTTGTGTACCTAACTTTTCTAAAAAAGCATGGTCATTGGCAGTTCTTAGTAGCATGTATTTTGTCAATACTTTAGAAGATTTTAACAAGAAGGAAGATTCATTATGATAAATATCTTTTTTAATATAACCAATACGTTTCATCCTACTTCCTTCAACGCGTATCACAGCTTTATCTTTTGTTTTGAGGAAAGAATGTAAAATCGTTTTGGAAGAAGAAACACCTCGTAAAACAACATTATCTCGTTGAATAATGATTGCATGATACAAAGGAATATCTCCCTTTGGCAAAAGCAATAGAAGTTTTTTATCTTTATCAGAAGAAGCGATAATTTTATTGATGATATCAGCATTTTTTAAACTATGTGGATTAACACCTTTACTTTGTAGATTTATAATCAACACATCACTATGCTCATGTAAAGGAGAGAGCCCAGATGCATTTAAGGGCGTATTGATTGCGGGTGTATCAAAAGTAGATAAACTAAGAATTTGCCACATTGGTATTTTCAAAATCGAATGTGAAACCAATAAAAGCATCAAAAATAAAAGTACACTACCTGTCATCATGATTTTAGGCATCCAATGCACAAGCGGACTTTCAATATGATCTTTATTGTGATCCATTTTCTGTTCATCACCATTTTTAGACCATTTTTGATCAGACAAATTATAGTATGCCTTGATTTTTATCAATGCACCAATCCACTGGGTATAAACAATGAGTATAGGCATACGCCATGAGACTTTATGTCCACCAAGGGCAATCACAAAAAGTTGAAATAATCGTACTAAAATAACCCATAAAATAAAAAATAACAGATAATAAGGTGAAATAGAGACGGCTAGTAAAAATGCACTGATCACACCTACTAGAGAAGTCCACATGATCAATCTTTGATCAAAAATAGCATACCATATATATAATCCTGTACGCCAAGGTCCCAGTTTTAAAGCACGGCTATTATTACGAAGGGTGTTACCAAACCAACGATATGGCAACGTACGACTAAGCTCCAAAAATTTTCCATCACGACTTTCTAAAGATATACATAAAAGATCTGGTAAATACAACATATCCCAACCATGCTTTAGCAGATAAAACCAAGTTGTTTTATCATCACCCATCAAAAAACGAAACTTTCCATGGATAGGGCTGAGTAAGATATCATTTTCCACCTGCGATATAAAGGGTTCTTCAACAACAATAGTAGTACGGTATGCACTCAAACGTCCAGTTAGTGTCATCACTTTACGGGAAAGAGAGTGTGCCTGAAACAGTATATGTCGTTGCCCAAATTTTAGATTAAACCAGTCTTTATACCATTTGTTTTCACTGTTGATATACGCTACCTCATTGGTTGTAACAGCACCAAGTTTTGTATCATTTGCAAAGAATGGTAAAAGTCTTTTTAAAAAACCTTCTTCCATATAACTATCACCATCCATAAAGATAGTCACAGAATTGGGATCAGATTTCCCAAGATGATGATAATGTCTGGCGATGCTCCTCAGAGCATGCCCCATGGCAATACGTTTACCCTGAGACTGATGTTGAAAAACAAGTTCAACTTTTTGATTTGAATGATGGGCATCAAACATTTTTCGAATCACATCATCTTCTGCTTTGGAAGCGGTAGCCACAACAATAGCAACAGCAGAAGGAATCGTTGAAATCTCTGATAGAATAGACCGAAATGTCTCAATAGTCACCCAAAAATCTTCTTTATAAGAGGGAATCATAAAATATAATTGTTTTGGATATCGTAACTCAAGCGGGATCTTTGTGATCTGTTTTTTTATCCTTGGATAATAAATATAAGCATATATCAAAGCACGTGTATAATTTAAAAACATCCAGCCATACCGCCAGAGTGCAAAAATACTCAAAGCGATGATCACTTCATGACGTAAAAGATAAAATTGTGGGTATAAAATATAAATCAGGCTTATAACAATAAGACTATAAAATATAGCTGGCAATATCCAAGAACGTAAAGCCTCTTTTTGCCCAAATCTCAATGACATGGTAGCATTACCAACTACGTTTAAACATCACATCAATCCTTTGGTGTGGTTTTAAAATAGAAGATAAACCTTCTAACTTCAATACAACATCTACATCTAACATACTATCACTTTCATCAACAGTTCCAACCTTCGTAACTTTGGCACG
>JALULO010000191.1 GCA_027056215.1 Campylobacterales bacterium
GTTTAAAAAAGGACAATAAATAAATGAGATTTTTTATACTTTATATCGTAATATTTTCTCTGCATCTTTTTGCAGATATAGCTTTAATAAAAACTAAAAAAGGTGATGTTCGATTAAAGAGAAGTTATAAAATCACACTGTTAAAAGTAGGAGATACTTTACGTGAAGATGATATTATTATTACTGGGAAAGATGGCAGTGTAGGAATTATATTTAAAGATGGAACAAGACTCTCGTTAGGTGCAAAAAGCTATATCGTTATTGAAAAGTATTTATTTAAACCTAAAAATAAAGAGTTTGCATTTGATTTAAATATGACAAGGGGGAAAGCACTTTTTGAGTCAGGAGAGTTTGGAAAAAAGGCTCCAAAAGCAGTAAAATTCAAAGTACCTAAAGGTATCATCGGTATAGATGGTACAAAATTTTATGTTGATATAAAATAATCAAATGAAAGAATTTATAGTTATCACTTTTATCATCGGATTTTTGACAGCTGTACTTTTCCCATATAAACAGGAGAAAACAAAAGTTTCAGCAGACAAAGTTGCTATCATACTTGGAGACAAAAGTGGTAAACACAATGCAATCAATATAGCAGTCAATAAAAACAAACTTCATGTTGACAAACCTCTTACAATGGTAAAAATCAAAGAAGATGGTGCTTTGTCAAAACCAAAAAAAATCTCAAAAAACCTACTTTTAAAAAACTTTGGAGATGTTATAGCCGCAACACCGTCTAAGATGTATGCTACAAATATATTTTTTAAAAAAGGGATTCTCTTATCTTCGTCTGAAAAAGAGCATTTTAAAAAAATCAAAGAAGAGATAAAAAAAAGAGCTCCATGTGAAATTGATATTATAGGGCATAGCGATAGAAAAGGGTTTAGAAAAAAGAATTTGCTGATTTCAAAAAAGAGAGCATTGTTAGTCAAAAAGATATTAGAGCAAATGGATATAGATATCAAAGCGATACACCTCTCTTCTGTGGGAGAAGAGAATACGCTTGTTCCTACAAAAGATGCAGTTCCAGAGCCTAAAAACAGACGTGTTGAAATAAAGATTCGATGAAAATAAAACATTCAAAACCTTATATCATCATCATAATTACAATGATGATATATGCATGGTTGTATCAAACACACTATCTTGAAATAGTTGATCATAAAGTATATGATTTTTTTACCAAAAGATATGATTTTAAGAAAGATGAAAAAAATAAAATTGAGCCCTCTGTTGTAATAGTTGAAATAGATAAAAAAAGTATAGATAGTTTGGGGCAGTGGCCTTGGCCAAGAATCATTACTGCAAATCTTATTGAAAAAATTCATAAAGTCCATCCAGCTGTCATAGGTGTGAATATTATGTTTAGACATCCTGATAAAAGTTCACCTGTAACAATCTCGAAATTTTATCAAAATTATCTGAATTATAATTTGAAGATATCTGGTCTTGACAAAAAGTTTTTTGACAATGATAAAATACTTACACAAGCTCTTAAAAATTCAAAATCCGTATTGCCAATTTTGTTTGGGAACACAGACCAATTGCTAAAAAACTGTACTTTAAAATCAACACTCACAAGTGCTCTAAAAGATACTTCTACCTTGTACAGTGCCTCATCTATACTATGCAATATGAAGGAGTTTCAAAATGCTGCATGTGCAGTAGGTTTTATAAACACCACTATAGACAGTGATGATATAGTGAGAAAAACACCACTTTTTATCAAATATAAGGATACTATAGTTCCTTCATTTGCATTGGCAACTTTACTTTGCGTAGATAAAAAGATTGAATTTCCCTCGAAAAATAGTATTTCACTTTTGGGACATGATTTTAAAATAAACGATGCATCAGAAGTATCACTTTACTTTTATAAACCATCTCGTTATAAGCATGTATCGGCAATAGATATTTTAGATGGGTCGGTATTTATGCAAATGTTTACAGGAAAAATCGTTTTAATAGGAACATCTGTTATCGGTGCTACAAATGAACATATGGTTGCCAAAGGATATATGTTAAGTGGTACGGATATAAGTGCTACAGTGATAGAAAATATATTAAATGATCATATTATTTGGCAACCAAATTTTATGAAGAGTATCAACTTACTGATAGCTTTTTTGATCTCGATTATTATGACATTATTACTTTATAAAAACAAAAATTATTTATTTGCTTTCCTCTATCTCTCTATCTTTGTTGTCTCGTTTGTAATAGTAGTTATTACTTTTCAGTATGGTATATATTTAAGACCTACGTATTTGTGGGTTCCCATATTGATTCATCTTGGATTATTAAGCTTGGTTTTATTTTATGTTTATAACAAAGAAAAAAAGTTATATTATGAAGAACTTTCAAATTCCCATGCAGCAGCGTTAGAGAGTATGGTTCTTGTTGCGGGTATCAAAGACTTTGAAACAGGTGCTCATCTGAAACGAACAAAAGAATATATAAAAATACTTGCCCAGTATCTACAAAAACATGATATGAACAAAGAAGATATTAGTGAGTATTTTTTAGAAAATATTTACCATTCTGCGCCACTTCATGATATTGGTAAAGTTGGGATTCCAGATGCGGTATTGCAAAAACCAGGTAAATTGACAGATCAAGAGTTTGCTATCATGAAGAAGCATCCAAAACTTGGTATGGAAATCATCTCTGATGCAATGAAATCATATCCGAAAAACAACTTCTTAAAAACAGCCTATAATATTACCTATTATCACCATGAAAAATGGGATGGTTCTGGTTACCCTTTGGGTTTAAAAGGTGAGAAAATACCCCTTGAAGCAAGATTGATGGCATTGGTAGATGTATATGATGCTCTGATATCAAGGCGATGTTATAAAGATGCTTTTACTTTTGAAGATGCGGAGAGGATTATTATCTCACAAAGCGGTAAACATTTTGATCCGATTATTGTAGATGCATTTATTATGGTCAAAGATGGGTTTCGCGATATTGCATTAAGGCATCACTAAAATTAAAAAACGATTTTCCCTTGATCTTGTAATCCTGAAATAATCTCTTTTGCTTTTGCATGCCCTTGAAAGGCTGCTTTTCTACACCATTGTAGTGCCTTCTCATGGTCTTGCTCCACGCCTTCACCTCTATCATATAACATGCCTAGATTGTATTGTGCGGCGGAGAGTTCTTTTTCGGCTGCACGGGAAAAACAGACATATGCACGATGAAAATTTTGCTCCACACCGCGCCCTTCTTTGTAAAGAACACCAAGATTGTTAAATGCTTCCATATGACCTCTCTTCGCGGCCTCCTCATACCAAAATGCAGCTTCTGAAAAGTTTTGTACACAGCCTGCACCTTGTTCAAACATCAGTGCCACTTCATACATCGCTAAATCGACACCGGCTACAGCAGAGCGTAAAAATAGTTCATGTGCTTTGAAAATATCTTGGTCGATATATTGGTTTGAGTTGGCATACATCAAACCAAGATTAAAGAGGGCATAAGGTTGTTCTTTTTTAATGGCTTCTTCATATAACGCAATGGCTTTTGCTTCATCTTTTGTTACAGCTTGTCCTGTTTGATACATATATCCAAGGGAAGTTTGGGCATCAGTATCGCCTTCATTCGCAAGTTTTTCATAGGCTACAAAAGCTTCTTCATATTGTTGTGTGTTATATAGTTTATGTGCAGTTTGAAGTGTCATGATTGTTTTCCTTTTATTTTCTCAAGCCAGTCATCTAAAGTCTTTTCAAATCCTATTTTAGCAGATTTGTAAAACTTTATTGGTTTTGTAAGATAGTTTTGTTTGATCCATCCTCCAAAATCGTGTGGATAAAGGTAGCCTTTAGGAGAGGGGCTTTTAAGATGATCTGGCACGGGGAGTGATGGATTGTTTTGTACATAGGCTAGGGCATCATTGATCGCATTATACGCACTATTTGATTTTGGTGAAGATGTTAAGTATATCACACATTGTGATAGTATGATGCGGCTTTCAGGGTAGCCGATTTTAGAGACGGCATGCATCGTGGAGACGGCAAGATTTAATGCATTTGGATTTGCATTGCCTATATCTTCACTGGCTAAAATAACCAACCGTCTGGCGATAAATTCTGGGTTTTCAGCGCCGTCGATGAGTCTGGCTAGATAGTAAAGTGCCGCATCTACATCGCTTCCGCGAATACTTTTGATCAATGCACTGGCAAGATTATAGTGTGTATCATCGCTACTAGTTCCATCTTTTAGCATGGTGGGGCGTAGGGATTTGAGTGTTTTCAGGGTGATATGCGTATCTACTTTGATTGCAAATTCAAGTAGATTTAAAAGTGCTCTGCTATCTCCGGCTGAGGAGTTGATAAGATAATCTTTAGCATCTTCATCTATTGTAAAATCCACTTTGTTTTGTACTCTTTCTAAAAGGTCAGATAAATCATCATACGAGAGTGGTTTGAACTCAAAAAGCATAGAACGAGAGCGTATGCCAGAAGTCAAAGAGAAGTAGGGGTTTTCCGTTGAAGCACCTATAACAATAGCGATATTTTCTTCCATGGGGATAAGTAAGACCTCTTGTTGCGTCTTACTAAGGCGATGTACTTCATCGACAAAGATAACAGGTTTGATCAGTGTACCTTTATACTGGGCAAATATCTTTCTAAATTGCTCAACTTTTAAGCTGGTTGCATCAAGTTCATAAAAAGGTGCATCAAGGGATTTGGCAATAATCTTTGCCATCGTTGTTTTACCACATCCTGGAGGACCAAAAAAGAAGGAGTGGGGGATATTGCCAGATTGTAAAAGTTTGTAGAAAGCACTGTGTGGTGAGACAAGATGTTTCTGTCCCACCACTTCTTCGACCATTTTAGGGCGAAAGATTTTAGCAAAATTAGTCACGTTTAGTTTTCAATCCTTGTAAATAGGTGTGTAGTGAATGATATTCGGTTTTTGTCAAAAAGCGGCTTTTCCCTGGAGCAATATCTAAGCTAACTCCTCCAAACTCTACACGTTTTAAGTCCATTACGTCTGCATCAAAGTAACCAAAAAAGCGTCTTAATTCCCTATTCTTACCTTCATTGATAGCTACTTTAAGCTTGGTATAGCCACCACTTTCTTTTTGAATTTTGTACCATAAAAATGGTGCAAAGTCCATCGAAACGATATCGGTTTTGGCGTGTGCACCTTTGGTTGCAACATCTGCATGAAGACCTTTTTTCATCGCTTCTTGAATAGTCTCAGTAACATTACCTTTTATCTTTAAAAAGTAGACTCTCTCCAGGTTACTCGTCATCAAAGTTGTGGCGATATCTGGCGCATCGGTTAAAAGGACAAGACCCTCACTGGCAAAATCGAGTCTTCCGATTGGGATAAAGTGATGGTATCTTTTGGAAAGATTATCATAAATGGTTTTGCGACCTCTATCATCTTTTTTTGTGACGAGTTCACCTTTTTTCTTATTGTATACCAAGACAGTAAACTCATTTTTAGGATGAACAAAACGTCCTTTGAGGTATACTTTATCACCTTTTTGTACTTTTGTGGAGAGATCTTCGATTACCTTTCCTTTGATTTTGATATGACCATTTTTGATAAGTTCATCTGCTTCACGTCGTGAATACCTTGTATTATGTGAAAGATATTTGTTTAATCTTATGCCATCATTCATTTTATTCCTGCTTCTATGAGGTCATGGATATGTAGTATCCCCTCGATATTTTTTTCTGTATCTGTTATAACAAGATGTTGCAATTTATTTTCTTCGATGATTTTCAAAGCATCACTTGCGAGCATATTAGCATCGGTGATATATCTTGGATTTTTAGTGGCATAGTCACTTGCTTTTGCACTGAGTGAAAAATCTTCTTTCATCAAAGCACGTCTTAGATCACCATCACTCAGTACACCTTGGAGCTTTCCATCTTTTGAGATGAGTACATTTCCAAGTCTTCCTTCACTCATAACGACGATAGTATCTTTGAGTGGGGTATCTGGTGTAACGATGGGGAGATTTTCATCTCTCATGATATCTTTTATTTTGATAAAAAGCATTTTACCCAGACTGCCCCCTGGATGAAAAGAGGCAAAATCCTCTTTTTTAAATCCTTGTTTTTCCATCATACAAACTGCCAGTGCATCACCTAACGCCATAGTTAAAGTTGTTGATGAAGTAGGGGCAACACCGAGTGGGCATGCCTCTTTTGTGATAGCGATAGGAATCAGTACATCTGCATATTTTCCCAGAGTTGAATCTTTGCTTTTTGCCATACCTATGAGCGGTATATCGAAACGTTTGATATGGGGAAGTATTTTGGTTAATTCTTCACTTTCTCCACTATAACTTATTGCCAAAACAGTATCTTCTTTGCCAATCATGCCAAGATCACCGTGCAGTGCTTCAGTAGGATGTAAAAAGAAACTACTTGTGCCTGTACTGGCAAAAGTAGCAGCCATTTTACTGCCTACAAGTCCACTTTTTCCCACGCCTGTGATGATAAGTTTACCTTTAGTAGCAGCGATGATTTTTACTGCCTGCTCGATCTCTTTTCCTAAGGTTTGTGCACTGTCGTGTAACTCTTTTGCTTCAACAAGTAGAACATTTTTTGCGATATCAATAAAATTCATAATCATTACATCAAAAATATTGTGGGTACAATTGTTGGGTATTTTTTCTTTTGTCTAAAGATGTGTTTACGCACCACTTGTCGGATACCATTTTCTATACCTCTTTGATCTTCAAATAGTTGTGGTTTAGCATTGATCAAGAATTGGTCTAGTATCTCTTCCATCTCTTTTGAAAAAGCTTTGTCTCTGCGATCGGGTACGATTCCATATGTTCTAACAACTGGTTTAGAAATCAATTTTTTAGTTTGTTTATCGATCTGAGCAACGATCATCACGACACCAGCTTCCGCGAGATTCTGCCTGTCCATGATAACATCATCATCGACTTGCTTATTTATTTGGTTGTCAATATATGTTTTTCCTGATTTAACAGTTCCTACTTTTTTCAGTGCTCTTTGTGATACTTCTATTTGATCACCATCACTCATAAGGTAGATGTTTCTAGGATTTACACCACATGAAATACCGGTTTGAGCGTGTTTATGGATATGATTATATTCACCATGCACTGGCATAAAAAACTTTGGTTTAACAAGACGAAGCATCAACTTTTGCTCTTCTATGGCAGCGTGACCACTGACATGAATCTCACTAAAATCTTGATAGGCAACATGTGCACCTGCTTTGATCAAATAGTTTAGAACTCTTGAAACACTTGCTTCATTACCTGGAATTGCTTTTGCTGAGATGATGATTTGATCTGTTGGTTTGATTTTTACATGACGGTGTTCATCAGTTGCCATTCTGTAAAGAGCACTCATCGTTTCTCCTTGACTACCAGTTGTTACAATCAAAACATCTTTATCATCGTATTTGTTTACTTCATGGGGATCTATGAAAATACGACGATCGAGATTTACATATCCTAACTCCATAGCAATATCTAAGTTTCTCTCCATAGAACGACCTATGACACATACTTTTCTATTGTATTTGATGCCGTGTGTGATTGCTTGATAAACTCTGTGTATATTAGATGAAAAGGTAGACATGATTACACGACCTTTAGCATTGTTGAAAATTCTGTCAAAAGTTGGACCAACAGTACTTTCACTTTTGGTGATACCGGCTCTATATGAATTTGTACTATCACTTAAAAGTAGCAAAACACCTTTTTCACCGTAATGTGCAAATCTATGCAAGTCAGTTGGGTAACCATCTATTGGTGTATGGTCAATCTTAAAATCACCTGTGTGTATGATAGTTCCTGCTTCGGTAGTGATTGCAAGTGAAGAAGCATCGATGATAGAGTGTGTGACATGCATCCACTCAACTTCAAAATCACCTATTTTATAAACTTTTCTTTTTTCGATTGGTCTAAAATAACTTTTATCTTTTTTAAGACCGTGTTCGTCGAACTTATTGGAGATCATTCCCAGTGGTAGCGGTGTAGCATATATTGGAAATTTGAACTGTTTAAAAAAGTATGGAACCGCACCTATGTGATCTTCATGGGCGTGTGTTATGATGATGGCTTCGATTTTATCTTTAATCTTTCTGATATAACTAAAGTCAGGTACCAGTATATCTACACCATGCATATCTTCTGATGGGAAACTCATCCCTATATCAATGATGATCGCAGATGTATTGGTTTCCATGATCATAAAGTTACCACCTATCTCACCCAAGCCACCCAAGGGAGTGATTTTAACACTTGCGGAAGTGTTAGCTGGTATTGTGTTAAAAGTAGCTAGGGCATCTGTACGTACTTTTTTATTTGCTCTGATAGCTTCTTTGATATCTTTTTCCCATTCTTGATTACCAAGTTTTGCGGAAAATTTAGGAGGACCTTTTCTCTTCTTGTTTCGGTTTTGCCCTTGTCCCTGACCTTGAGCTTGTGGCTTTTGATTCGGATTTTTATTGGGCTGTCGATTTGGGTTTGGTTTTTTATTTGGATTATTGCGTGTTTGATTATTGTTTTCTTGTTTGTTGTTTTCTTCCATTATGTTTCCTATTTATTTAAATTTTTAAACAATAGGTGATAATCTGAAATTTTGAGTTGATGTGGTCTTGCTTTTGTCTCTATATCCAATGTTCCAAACAAATCAGTAAGTGTCTCTTTTTGATAGTTTTGTTGTAAATTTTTTATCAAAAGTTTTCTTGGCTGTCGAAATGCTATCTTTAAAAACGCTTTGAATCTTTCCACCTCATGGGTTGATTCAAAGAGATCTTTTGCCAGAAAATCACTAAATTTTTCCAATTTTAACACTGATGAAGTCACTTTTGGTGGAGGATCAAAACAACTTGAACCTACATCAAAAAGTATTTGAGACTTCGCAATAGTATTTGCCAAAATAGATAATGCTGAAAAAGTTTTTTCTCCACTTTTGGCAGAAAACTTGACAGCGACCTCTTTTTGTATCATAACTAAAATAGATCGGCACTTGTTGTCATCAAGCGCTTTTAATATGATATTAGTTGCGACATAGTAAGGAAGATTTGCGATAAGATGATACTCTTCATCTCTCAAAGACGTGTTTTTCCACACCTCTAAAACATCACTACAAATCAACTGAAACTGTCCGCTTTGAATCTCGGTCTTAAAAATCTTTTGCAAATAACCGCATAACTCTAAGTCAATCTCAAAAGCTACTACGCGTTTTGAAGCGCAAAGAAGCTCTTTCGTTAAATCACCTAAGCCAGGACCAATTTCAACAACTAGTTTGTCGTCGTTGGGCATCGATTGGATGATTTTTTTCTTAATGGACTCATCTTTTAAAAAATTTTGACCAAATTTCTTTTTTGCTTTAATCAAATACAGAGCCTTTTATCTAAAAGATGCCATTATACTTTACAATAGCTTAGTATTCGTTTAGAAACTTAACTTTATGCGTGGTACTAACCCTTGAATCCCTGGTAATTTTTTGGATGCAAGTAATTCAAGAGAAGCACCACCTCCGGTACTGACAAAAGTCATTTCATCTGTCGCATTTGCATTGTGAATCATCTCTGCTGTATCTCCACCACCAATTATTTTCGTTGCGTGAAGGTTTCCGACATAGTGTGCAAGTTTTATGCTTCCATATGAAAATTTATCAACTTCAAAAACTCCCATCGGACCATTCCAGAAAATAACACTTGATCCTTTTATCGCTTCTTCAAAAAGGGTTATAGTTGCTGGACCGATATCCAAACCCATATAATCTTTTGGAATATCCTGAAATGTAACAATCTGGCTAGAAGTGTTTTGTGAGATTTCCTTTGCAATGATAAAATCTATCGGAAAAAAAAGTTTTACATGATATTCCTTTGCAATCTTTATGATATGTTGTGCCGCATCCAATAAGTCATCTTCAACGATAGATTTTCCTGTCTTATATCCAAGTGCTTTTAAAAATGTAAATGCCATACCTCCACCAATAATCATTTTATCTATTTTGGGCAATAGGTGCATCAATGCTTCAAGTTTTGTTGAAACCTTGCTACCTCCGATGATGAGGCTAAAAGGATGTGCTGGATTTTGTAGGAGCATTTGAAAGAAGTCGATTTCTTTTTGTAGTAAAAATCCAGCACCTTTGTGGCTATCGTCATAAAACGTGGTAATAGCCTCAACAGAGGCATGTGCACGGTGACAAACACCAAAAGCATCATTGATATAAAATGTTGCAAGTTGTGCCAAGTTTGCAGCAAAGCTTTTATCGTTTTTTGTCTCTCCCTCCTCGAAACGTAAATTTTCAAGCAATAAAATTTCACCATTTTGTAGTGATGCAACTTTTGTTGTTGTCTCTTCCCCTACTACTTCATGTGAAAAACTGATACTATGTTCTAGTAAAGTTTGCAATCTTTTTGCAACAGGAGTAAGTGATAATTTTGGATCAACTTTCCCTTTTGGTCTTCCCATATGACTGGCAAGAATAATTTTACATTTTCTATCTAAACAATATTGTATAGTTGGCAAGGCTGCACGGATACGTGCATCATCTAAAATATTTCCATATACATCAAGGGGTACATTAAAATCACAGCGTATAAAAACAGAATTCTCTTGAAGATTCATATTTTGTATGATAAGCATCTTTTCTCCTAGTCCAAAAAATGTAAATCTCTTGTTATCTCAGATGGAATAGTATATTTTCCATCGTTTACTTCATGGATATCCATAGCTATAAATTCACCTTTTTGATATCCTATAGCATGATGTACTTTCTGTTTGCTGCGTAATAAATCAATACCTCTAACAACAAATTCAAATGCCATCATTCTATCTTTTACTGTAGGATTCCCACCCCTTTGAATGTGACCCAAAACAGTGATCCTCGTTTCCATCCCAATATCTTTTTCAAGCCATTCTTTGATTTCTTGTGTTCGATTACATCCTTCTGCAGCTATAGCAAGGATATAACGTCTTCCTGCTTTTACTTCTTTCTTTAGTGTGTATCCGGCTATATCTTTGTTAAAGCACATCTCTGGGATTACACATATCTCTGCACCACTTGACAAGGCAGTCACAGCAGCTAAATAGCCACATTCTCGCCCCATGACTTCAACAACAAATGCACGCTTAAAAGTAGAAGCAGTATCACGAATATTGTCAACAGCACTCCTGATAACATTTAATGCTGTGTCGACTCCCAGACAATATTCAGTACCATATATATCATTGTCGATTGTGCTGGGGATACCTATACAATCGATACCAAATTCACTATTTAGTCGTTCAAGCGCATTGTATGAACCGTCTCCTCCAAGGACAACAAGCCCCGTAATACCATATTTATTGAGGTTCTCAAATGCAATTTTACGATATTTATAATCATAAAAACGTTTAGATCGAGAGGACCCTATGATAGCTCCACCATTATGTAAAATACCTGCTACATCATGATGTTGTGCTTGTTTAATATTTCCATCAATTAATCCCTCTAGCCCATCATAAATAAAATAAGGTATTTGATGAGATTTATAGACATAATCTACAAACTTTTTGATGGCAGGATTCATCCCCGGTGCATCTCCACCCGAACACATTATCGCTAAACCCAAATTGACTCCTTAGATAAAAATCTAAATGGATTATACCACAACTAAGGATTTAATGAGTTATCATCATTTTTAATGTATCATGAAAACAAAAGGAGTCTAGATGAATTTTGATAAGGTTGTTTCCGGCTTTTTCTTTATATTGGCTATGACATTAAATTTTGGATTTTTTTATGGAAATCCAGAAGTTTTAGCGGAACATAGCAAGTATGAACTTTTTGCTGCTATTGTGGTAAACTTAATCGCAACAATTTTAAAGTTTGGGGATAAAACACAAGTTGGATCTGTTTTGCTTGCAACAAGTTTAGTGGCAGATATTCAGCTGATTGTTTCTGCCTCAGTATGGGCGATTGCGTTGTATGGACTTGATTCATTTGGTATAGAAGCTTCAACGGCAGTTATCTCTTTATCTGGTGGTGCGCTTTTGGCAAATATTACTTCTGTGGTTATATTTGTAGGAGATACTTTAAAGTCAAAAAGATAACCGATGCAAAGTTATGCAAGTTGGATTATTATACGTCGTCTTCGTATACCTTTTATCATTATTATTGTTACATTCGCTATTTCTATCTTAGGGATGATGCTTATCCCTGGTGTAGATAGTGAAGGAAAAGTCTATCATCTTAATTTTTTTGATGCATTTTATTTTGTAAGTTACATGGCTTCTACCATAGGTTTTGGTGAATCTCCTTATGATTTTACTTATCCTCAAAAATTATGGGTTTCATTTTCCATTTATCTTACGGTTATTGGCTGGTTTTATGGTATTGGTACTATTGTTGCCTTGATACAAGATCATGTCCTAGCAGAAGAGATTGCACGTTCTAAATTTATCAAAGACGTAAAAGCTTTGAAAGAACCGTTTATTCTTATTTTCGGTTATAACAACATAACGAAAAATCTTATTCAGCGTTTGAGTGCTATACCCAAGAGAATGGTTGTGATTGATAAAGACCAAGCTATTATAGATGCGATTGCTTTGGAAAATTATCATCCTCATATACCTGCGTTTCATGGGGATTTACAAGATGTTTCTATTGTAGAAAAAGCTGGTATCCGATCGCCTATGTGTAAAAGTGTTATTATCGTTTTTGAGAAAGAATATAAAAATACAAAGATCGCCATGATGTGCAAACATCTTAATCCTGATGCAAAAATCATTGTGCGTTCCAATACATTGCAAAACAATGACTATCTTTATACAATAGGCATAGATCATATTGAAAATCCATTTAAAGTGATTTCAAACAGACTCTTTCTTGCCCTTACCGCACCCCATTTGTGGATGTTAGAGATGTGGGTACATGGACATCCCCTAAGAATTAATAAACATGAAAAAATACCTTCTGGAAAGTTTGTCATATATGGATATGGACGTATGGGGCAGGCTCTTGAAGAAGGACTTATGAAGGCTGGAGTCAAATATGTTTTTATAAATGCCAATGATATCTTCTCTCAGAATAGTAAAATTGAAAAAATTTTTAGTGAAGAAGCACTGGAAAACAAATTGATTGATGCTGGCATAGATGATGCTTCTGTGATTGTTGCTGGGACAAGAGATGATATGGTCAATCTTGCTGTAATTATGTTAGCCAGAAAACATAACCCTTCTATTTATACGATAGCACGTGAAAATTCACTCTCTGACTTAAATATTTTTGAAGCTGCGAATATTGACAGAAATTATATCCTTGAGGAAATTGTTGCCAAAAAAACGTATAATTATATTGCTATGCCCTTGGCAAATGCTTTTATTAAAGAGTTAAGTAAAAGGAATGATCCTTGGGGAGAATCTATTGTCAATAGAATTATTACCAAAATGGGGAGGAAACCTCATTTATGTGAAATGTCAGTAACGAAGAAACAAGCACTTGCTTTATATCAAAAACTAGAAGAAGAGGTAGCTGTTCCTATTAAGATCTTAAAAAGATCCCGGGATGACTATATGAAAAACAATCATGTCATTTTTCTGCTTATTAAACGTAAACAAAATATTATTTTATTACCTGATGATGATTTTTCCATACAAAAAGGTGATCAAATGTTAATCGTATGCAATGATAAAAGTGAAACTGATTTGGCATATATCTTAAATAATTATTATGAATTGCATTATGTGATGTATGGCAAAGAGAAGCGTACAGGTGTGTTTGGAAAACTTTTATATCATGATTGATGAGGTGTAGATATAAGTTCTTTTATAAACTTTGCTATAATGCGATACATTTTATACAAGAGGATTAATCGTGAGAAGTGATATCGTAAAAAAAGGCTATGAGAGAGCACCTCATAGAAGTTTACTAAGGGCAACGGGTTTAAAAGATGAGGATTTTGATAAGCCTTTTATTGGTGTGGCAAACTCTTTTATAGAGATTATCCCTGGGCATTTTTTTCTAAATAAATATTCTGAAATCATCAAAGATGAGATAAGAAAATGTGGATGTATGCCATTTGAGTTTAATACAATCGGTGTAGATGATGGTATCGCTATGGGACATGATGGGATGTTGTATTCACTTCCTAGTCGTGAAATCATCGCAAACTCCATAGAAACAGTGATGAATGCACACAAACTTGATGCCATGATTTGTATTCCAAATTGTGACAAGATTACACCGGGCATGATCATGGGCGCACTTCGTGTTAATGTTCCAACTGTTTTTGTCAGCGGTGGACCTATGAAATCTGGAACATTAAAAGATGGTACATCCATAGATCTTGCAACTGCTTTTGAAGCGGTTGGTCAGTTTGAAGCTGGCGAAATTGATGAAAATAGATTGGTAGAGATAGAGTGTGCAGCATGTCCGAGTGGTGGTTCATGTTCGGGTATGTTTACCGCAAATAGTATGAATACCCTGATGGAAGCTATGGGAATCGCACTCAAAGGAAATGGGACGATATTGGCACTCACTCCTGAGCGTGAAGAGTTGCTTAGAAAAGCAGCAAGACGTGTGTGTGAAATCGCAAAAGATGAAGCGTTAACGCAAAAGTTCCAATTTAAAAATATTTTAAATGCCAAAGCTGTAAACAATGCTTTTGCCGTAGATATGGCAATGGGTGGAAGTTCTAATACAGTACTTCATATGCTTGCGATTGCAAAAGAAGCGGGTGTTGATTTTAACCTTGAAGATATCAACAGTATGAGTAAAAATGTTTCTCATATCGCTAAAATCTCTCCATCGCTTACGACTGTGCATATGGAAGATATCAACAAAGCAGGTGGCGTGAGTGCGGTTATGCATGAGATTACCAAAAGAGGTAACAATATCTTAGCCCTTGACAATCTAACTATAGAAGGCGAGACGATAGGTGAGAGAATAGCCAGTAGCGAAATACTTGATACAGAGATTATTCATACGATTGATAATCCATATTCACAAGTTGGCGGTTTGGCGATTTTATATGGGAACCTTGCACGTGAAGGTGCTGTTGTAAAAACGGCAGGTATTGATCCATCTATGAGAATTTTTAGTGGTAAAGCAGTTTGTTTTAATTCACAGCAAAAAGCGATTGTGGGTATTACCAGCGGTCAGGTTAAAGCAGGTGATGTGGTTGTGATTCGTTATGAAGGACCTCGTGGTGGACCTGGTATGCAAGAGATGTTAGCACCGACTTCATTGATCATGGGGATGGGACTGGGTGATAAAGTTGCTTTGATTACAGATGGAAGATTTTCAGGTGCTACAAGAGGTGCAAGTATCGGTCATGTTAGTCCTGAAGCTGCTGAAGGTGGTGTAATTGGGCTATTAGAAGATGGAGATATTATCGATCTTGATGTTGATAACTATCAGTTAAGTGTTCGTTTGAGCGATGAAGAACTAGCTGAAAGAAAAGACAAATTTCAGCCATATATCAAGGAAATTCAGGGTTCATGGTTAAAACAATATCGACAACTTGTGACCAATGCGAGTAATGGTGCAATTCTCAAAACAGAATAAAAACTATGGCGATGACATAAGTTGTCGCCATTAGTAAATTTGTCCATTTTTTAGAAAACTGCTATCATGTCCCTTATGATTAATACACTTTTAAATGACTTATTTACGGTACAACTTGAAACAATTATTTTATTTTTTCTTGCATTGGTTGCAATTGCCCATATGCTATCATCACGTAAAAAACCAAGAAGTATCATCGCTTGGATGTTGGTGATATTTGTTTTGCCTTATATCGGTATACCATTATATATCATATTTAGTGGTCGGAAAATAGAGAAATTTGTATTACAAAAAGGGATGCTTTCTTTAAAAAGTCATTATACTGTTCCCCATTTTCACTCTCCTATCGCAACCTTCTTAGAATCACAAGCTATACCTGCTGTGACAGGAAACAATAATGTTGCATTATGTCATGACGGTATTGAAGCGTATCGGTCTTTAAAGCTTTTATTACAAAATGCACAAAAGTCTATTTATATCTCTACATATATTTTTGGGGATGACATAGTAACACAAGAAATTGTGACCATATTAGTCCAAAAAGCACGAGAAGGAGTAGATGTTAAACTTTTGATAGATGCTCTTGGTTCTGCAAGATTAGAGTTGTTTCCTTCTGCTTTAAAAGTGTTGACAAATGCAGGTGGAGAGTATCATTTTTTTAACTCTTTTATGCATCGCCCTATGGATTTTAAGATAAATTTACGTAATCATCGAAAAAGTATTATCATTGATTGTTGTAAAGTTATGAGTGGAGGTATGAATATTGCACAAGAATATATGTCTCCTACTGATCATGGTAACCTTTGGATGGATATTTCTTTTATTCTTGAAGGTGAAGCTGTGCAATATTATTTAGAAATTTTTTCATTTGATTGGCATTATACAACGCAACAAACACTGGATGTGAAAGCAGATATCTCAAGTGATACAGTTGGTAAAAGTTTGGTTCAAGTTATTCCCTCTGGTCCAGATGTTAAGAGTGATGCACTGTATGAATCGTTATTATATGCACTTTTTTTAGCACAAAAGCGATTTTGGATTGTTACCCCTTATTTCGCACCTGACCAGAGCATGATGGATGCATTGATAGTCGCAAAACACAGGGGTGTTGATGTACGTATTATTGTGCCGGATATGTCAGATCATCTGATTTTAGATATAGCAAGAAATGGCTTTTTGCGGCAATTGCAAGAAGAGGGTATTAAAATCATGTTTTATAAAGATAGAATGCTTCATGCAAAAGTGGTAGTGGTTGATGCGTTATTTGCTGTGATGGGATCAAGTAATTTTGATGAACGTAGTTTCTTTTATAATTATGAGAGTGTTAGTTATTTTTATAGCAAAAAAGATATTCAAAATGTGACAGTTTGGATAGAAAAATTATTTTTAGATTGTTTTGAAGGATTGCACAAAAGTAGTAAAATACGTATTGTATTTGAAAATATTTTTATGATGCTTTCCCCTGCGATATAGGAGGTCGTAAATCATGTACAGAGAATATCTTCCATGGCATATAGAAGAGTCAGAACGTTGTGTTATGACAAAAAGTATAGAGTTTTCAAAGCCTTTAGCTGACACAATAAGACTTTTAAATTGGAATGTTCATAAAAACAACCATGTACTTGCTTGGTTAGATGATTTTTCTTATTTACTTAATCATTATGATCCTTCTATTATCTTGTTTCAAGAGTATCAAAAGATGAATCATAGCAGCATCTTAGACAAAAGAGATGCCTATAGTTATGGATTTTTCCCAAATTTTATGTGGAAGCAGAATTTGTATGGGTTGATTAATGCTGCCAAAAGTAATATTTTAGAATATAACTCTTATACAACTGATGGTGTTGAGCCGATAATCAAAACACCTAAAGTGACACTCCAAACGAAATATGCACTAAGTAATGGTCATTTTCTAAGAGCTATCAATGTCCATATGATCAATTTTGTTAAGATAAAAAAATTTATGAAACAAATCGAACAAATAGAAGAGATATCTCTTTCTCATAACGATGCAATGATTTTATGTGGGGATTTTAATACATGGAATAAAAAACGTATGCATATAGTGGAAAAGTTGATAAAAAATTGTGGTTTAACAGCTGTGGAATTTGATGATAATAAACATCAAAAGTCCCCTTTCCCTTTTCCTTTAGATCATATTTTCTACCGTGGATTAGAGTTTAGAATATCTGAAGTTATACATCAAATCGAGACATCTGATCATAAGCCCATGATTATAGAGTTTTATACTAAATAATTTTTTCAGTTAGTCGATCATATGAGTAACTAAAAAAATTTAGATAAAGGGTGTAAATATGACAAAAGATTTGATTTTAGAAAAAGTAAAAGCATTCCCCCCTCTTGACGATACCGTAACAAAAGTTATGGCGGTTTGCAATGATACAGAAAGTTCTGTAGGAGATCTGGCTAAAGTTGTCCAAAGTGATCCAATGACTACAACAAATATTCTTAAAGCTGCAAATAGTCCACTGTATGGTTTTAGTCGAGAAATTAGAAGTATTATGCAAGCTGTTTCTATATTTGGAATGGAAACAGTCAAAGGTTTTGCTTTTTCTTCCTTCTTACAGAAAAAGCCTGATCTTGATTTGTCACCATATGGTATCGATGCTAGAGATTTTGCTGCTATATCTGAACAACAAAATGCTTTTGTAACAAAATGGTATAAAGGGCAGAGAGAAAAATTGGATATATTGATATTGCCTTCATTTTTGATGGAAATAGGAAAAATTGTTCTTTCAAGTATGGTGATAGAACATGGTAAAAAAGATGAATTTAAAGGACTGATTGAACAAGTAGAGTCAGTAAAAGATATTAAGGCATTAGAAGAGAAAGTTTTTGGGATTACAAATGAAGAAGTAACGGCTATACTTTTGCAAGAGTGGAATTTTGATTCACATATGTATAATGCAATTAAATATTTACATAATCCTGAAGATGCAGAAGATATAGTGAAAGAATATGCACAAATATTGCAGGTTGTAAAAACTATTATTTCTACGCAATCAGTTGATTTTGAAACGAGTATGCGTGATGCTTTGGAACTTGTTGATGCTTATGGTTTAAATAGACAAAGTTTTGTTGAAGTTGTGAAGGAACATTTTCAGTTAGAAACTGTATAATACAGGGAAATCTTTTTTTACCCAAATTCTTTTATAGAATTTGGGTCTTTCTTTTTAGCTTTTAAAACTTTAATTCTTTCATTTCCCCTTTCTACCTAGCTCCCTTACTTTATTTGATAATAAAATTATATTTTGTTATACTTCTTTTTTATTTGGATCGCTAGAAAGGAAAAAATGAAAATGAAAATGAAAAAAAATTTTGATTATTTTGATACATTGTTACCCCAAAGTGTTGGATCTAAAACAGGTGCAATAGCACCAGATATTATACCTTCTGCTGCTTTTGGATATGCAAATGCACAAGAAGCAGAAGGTATTTTTAGTGGTGAAATACAAAAGCCACTTTATGCCAGGATGGGAAATCCCACTAATGCACAGCTTGAATCTGTTATGAGCAGGATTGATGGAGGTATAAGTGCAATAGCAACTGCATCGGGAATGGGAGCGATTTCGATGGTCTTAACTGCACTTTTAAAATCTGGTGATGAGGTATTGTGCATAGGTGGTTTTTTTGGTGGTACATATGCTTTAATGCATGAAACTATGCCAAGATTTGGTGTTCAAGCTACTTTTTGTGACGTGGACGATTTTGGAAGTATTGAAAAAAAACTCCAAACTGGTGTAGCCATAGTGATGGTTGAAAGTATTGGTAATCCCAATCTTAAACTTCCTGATTTACAAAAAATTTCTGATTTATGTCATCAGTATCAAACAATTTTGATTGTAGATAATACAGCGACACCTTTGGTGATTCAGCCGTTACAGATCGGTGCAGATATTGTGATTTATTCTACAACAAAAAATATTTGCGGACATAGTGCAGCATTAGGTGGTGTAGCAATTCTTCGTGAAGTGAAAAATGGTGGTAAGCTATATCAAGAAAAATATTTACATTTAGAAAAACTGATACAAAAAGCAGGCAAGAATGCTTTTCTTGTGATTTGTAAAAAAAGAGCAATGCGGGATTATGGTATGAGTGCTAATGCATTTGGCTCATTTTTAACATTGCTAGGTATTGAAACACTCTCGTTGCGGATGCAAAGAGTCAAGCAAAATGTTGAAATAGTTGCAAAACTTTTAGAGGCTGGATTAGCATCTGGTATCGTGCGGCATCCTTCATTGTCTTTTCATGAGCATAATCAGCGTTATCGTGAATCTTATCCTATGGGTTGTGGTTCTTTGATGAGTTTAGAGTTAGGGGATAAAAAGCGTGCTTTTAAATTGCTTAATGCTTCTAAATTACTAACGCAAACAGCTAACATTGGAGATAATAGATCATTGGCTTTACATATGAAAAGTACAATTTATCGTGATTTTGATGAAAAATCCCTTGGTATATTAGGGATAACAGACGGTTTGATTCGTCTTTCTATCGGACTTGAAAATCCAGAAGATATCGCACAAGATATCATAGAGGCTTTTCAAAAAATATAATAATTTGGCTATGATACTTTTATGAAAAGAACACATTTAGTACAAGTAGCCAAATACCTAAGTCAGTATCGTAAAATAAATATTATCGAACGTGTTGAAGATACGATTATTAAAATCATTTTTGATAAAGATGAGGCTTATTACTTTGATATGAAACGTGGGGATGCGTATATCTTTCAAAAACAAAGTTATAAAAAAGTACGTAACTACAATGCTCCTTTTGATGTTGTGCTTAAAAAACGTTTTATCAATGCAAAAATAGAAAATATCGAAGTGATGGATGGCAATCGTATACTTCGTATGTATGTAAACTCCTCTTCTCAGTATAAATCACAAAAGAGTATTTTACAGTTTGAATTTACGGGGAGAAATACCAATATTATTATTCTTGATGAAGATGAAATCATTTTAGAAGCTTATCGGCACATAGATAGTCATACATCTTATCGTGAAGTCAAAGTAGGTGTAAAGTTATTGCCACTGCCTCCTAGAGATTTTCCGCTTGAAAATGATCCTATATTTGATCTATCGAAGTTTTTAAAACAAGAGTATATACGCAGAGAAAAAGTAAAACTTGATGCCTTAAAAAAGAGTAAAGAGCAGATCGTTTTAAAACGTTTGAAAAAACTGCACAAGATTTATGATACGCTGGAAGATGAAGAGGTTTTGATGCAAAAAAGTGAAGCTTTGATATATGATGGAAATTTACTTCTTTCTCATTTACACTTAATGAAAAACTATCAAAAAGAGATCACTGTAGAGGATTATGAGGGTAAAGAGCGTACGATTAGATTGCCTGAGAAGATGAGAACTCCCGCTGAAGCTGCAAATAATTTTTTTAAACGTGCTAAAAAACTTAAACAAAAAGCCAAGTTTACCTATATCGAAAAAGAAAATTTGCTGTCAAAAATAAATTTCTTGGAAAATTTGAAACTTGCTATCTCAACAACGAATTCTATAGATGAACTAAGCTTATATTTACCCAAACAGCCAAAAATACATAAAAAACGTGTAAAAGTTGATGCGAACATAGAAACTTTTTTTATAGAAGGTTATAAAATCAGACTGGGAAAAAATGAGAAAGGTAACATTTCACTGTTAAAATCTGCAAAAATGAGTGACATATGGATGCATCTCAAAGACATGCCTTCAACTCATGTTATAATAACCAATGAAAAAAAGTTACCTCCTTTCTCTGTGCTGGAATTTGGAGCAAAACTTTGTGTACAGTTTAGTGCCGTGGCAAGTGGAGCATATTTGGTAGATTTTACGCAAAGACGTAATGTTAAAATGCGTGATGGTGCAAATGTAAACTATGTCAATTATGACACGATAAAGGTATCAAAGGAGTAATCAATGCCTATAACACCGCTTGATGCTATCACTTATGCCAACCAAAATATGCAAGTTGCAGCTTCTAAACAGACTGATTATCGCGGACGTATTGATTTTCAAAATATCATAGCCGCAGCACGTATCAATGAAAAACCAAATGCTGTTGCTGATGTGGAGGATTTACTTGAAAGTGTGGAAGTTGATCCTGATAAAGAACACCATCGTGAAACCACAGAGGAGCAAACAGGTGAAAAAGCTGAGGAAACACTCAGAAAGTATAAAAATATGCAAAAAAAAGTTTCTGAAGATGAACTGTTTGAAAGCCTACCTTATCATATCTTAGATATTCGGGTTTAATTTAAATAGCCATTTACTTGTTAAGTACCAATAAAGTATCATGTGCTCATCATAAAAATAGGTTAAGATATGGGAAAAATTGAACAAATAATGCAAAATATTGATAAAGAAAGATTTATAACAGGTGGTGTTTTAGTAGCCGTTATATTTTTAATTGGTTGGTTAGATAGCTATATATTGACATGGATATTTTTAGGTGTAGCATTTCTCTTTTCATTTTATGAGGCGATGAAATTGTTTGGGATACAGGGCAACGCGTTTTATGGATATGCTGCACTTCTTTGGTTGATTTCATTTTTCTATAGCAATCCGGATGATTTACTTTTTTTGGTTTTGATTGTTTTTGCATCATGGATGGTGTACAAAGGTGATGTAGATTTTAAAAAATTATACGTATTTTTGTATCCTACGGCTTCTTTTCTCTTTTTACTTGCCTTGTATAAAGGCTTTGGTATGGATGCTTTGATTTGGTTAGTGATCATTGTAGCATTGACAGATACTGGAGCATATTTTACAGGAAGGGCGATCGGAAAGACACCTTTTTGTCCTGTGTCACCTAAAAAGACGTGGGAAGGGGTTTTTGGCGGTGTTTTAGTTGCTACAATCGCCGGTGCATTTTATGGTCAGGCATTTGTTTCTCCTTTGTTGGCTGTTATTATATCTTTTATTGTTTCATTCGTTTCAGTTTTTGGTGATTTGTTTGAAAGTTATCTCAAACGCCATGCTGGTGTGAAAGATAGTGGCAATGTTTTACCCGGTCATGGAGGTGTTTTAGATCGTGTTGACGGATATCTTTTTGCTGGTATTTTTATGGTAATACTTCTTAGAGGTTTAGCTTGATTATTCTTGGAAGCACCGGTTCTATCGGTGTAAATGCACTGAATATCGCACGAAGGTTTGATCTTCATGTGGATGTATTGGTAGCAGGCAATAGTATCGATCTTTTAAATGAACAGATCGCAGAGTTTCAACCCTCTTACGTAGCGATAGCAAATAAGGAAATGGTACATAAAGTAAATCATAATCATGTCTATGCCCAAGAAGAGGGAATCCTTGAAGTTATAGGACTCAGTCAAAGTGATTTGGTAGTGAATTCGCTAGTAGGTTTTGCTGGTTTAAAACCGACTATTGAAGCGATTAGACTTGGTAAGCGTGTAGCTTTGGCAAATAAAGAGAGTTTGGTTGTTGGTGGAAAGTTTATCAATATGGATAAAATCACACCTATTGATAGTGAGCATTTTGGATTATGGTATCTTCTTGGCGGTCGCTCCATTGATAAAATGATTATTACAGCAAGCGGAGGTTCTTTTAGAGATACTCCTTTAGAAGTACTGCAACACGCTACTGTAGAAGAAGCGCTCAATCATCCAAACTGGTCTATGGGGCGAAAAATAACCATAGACAGTGCAACGATGACCAATAAACTTTTTGAACTTTTAGAGGCTAAGTGGCTGTTTGATATAGAGCGTCTTGATGCCATTATCGAAACAAAATCGATTATTCATGCGATGATTGATTTTAAAGATGGGAGTACAACGGCACATATCGCAAATGCTGATATGAAATTACCGATTGCTTATGCTATTTTGGGTAGGGTTGAAGAGCAGATCCTTCCTTCTGTAGATTTACTGGAAGTTGGTAGTTTGGCGTTTCGAAAAATTGAATCGAGTCGTTATCCTATCTGGGAAATTAAAGAAGATATTTTAAAAAATCCGCATAGAGGTGTTGTGATTAATGCCGCAAATGAAGTTGCGATTGAGCAGTTCTTTGAAGGGGAAATAGGGTTTATGGATATTTCAAAACAATCGATAAAAGCATATCAAAAATTTGAAAATATCAATCCCCAAAGTTTAGAGGAAATTTACGAGATAGATAGCGAGGTAAGAAGCTTTACAAAAAGTTAGGAGTTAGCCTAACTCCTAACCAATGTTGTAGAATCTCTCTACTTTTTAAAAGTATTGTACACTCTTTGAAGGTCTTCATAACCGATTTCACTATTTTCTGTGATAAAAGTGATCGCTTCATAAGGATCTTCGTCTGTTACTTCAAGTGCTTCTTCTAAAAGTGATGCCAATGCATCATCATCAAGATTTTCTAAATCAAGTTCACTTAGCGTCCCTAGTAGTTCTAATTCTTCAACAGTCATGATGTCCTCTTTCTTTATGTTTTTTATGATTTAAATTACCTACATTTGAATATGTGGCTTTTTTCCTTATCGACTTAAATCAAAATCAGTTTAGCCAATAAACCAAAAACTTTTATAAAAAAATATAAGTAAAATAGAATTTGAATTTTACATGTTTTAACTTAATAAATACTGAAAATTTTAGATAAAGTAAAAAAATTTAATTCATTTCAAATAGTTTGATTTTTTTTAGGAAAATTGTATAAATTTAATAAAAACTTGACTATACTTATGTTTTTATTTTAAATAAGGAGATATTTTATGAAAAAAATTATCATAACATCATTGGCATTGCTTGCATTATCAACAACTGTATATGCAGGTAGAACTTTAAACACAGGGTGTGGTCTTGGAAGCATGATCATTGATAACCAAAATACGGTTGCGAAACAAATTATCGCTGTGACTACAAATGGAACTTCTGGAAATCAAACTTTTGGTATTACTTCAGGAACACTTGGTTGTGATAAACCAACATTATTGGTTTCAAATGATAAAGTGGAAAAATTTGTAGCTGACAACATGGATACATTGGCAACAGATATCGCTTCTGGAAAAGGTGAAACACTTGATACATTAGCATCTATGCTTGATGTAAAAGACAAATCAGCATTTGAAGCGAAACTTAAAACAAACTTTTCTGCGATTTATGCAAGCGAAGATGTAAGTTCTGCACAAGTTATTGATTCTATCATCACTATAGCAGGTTAATCTTTGCGACAAAAGAGGATATGGATATATATCCTCTTTATACTTTTTTTACCTTCCCTACAACTCCATTCACTTGATAACAATCGTTTAAATACACTTGTAAAAAAACGCCAATGGCTTGCATTATTGCATTTTCAAAAGGGAAAAAGTCAAATAGATGATCCTTCCTTTTTTCTTTCTCCCAAGGGCATGAAAGACCCAAAAAGTGAACTCTCTACAACTATCAGACATATTCAATACAATGATAGAGAGATTTTATGTAAATATCCTGCTAGAGTTTATTGGTTACATAAAGAGGTTCCAAAACTTTTTGATGACTATAACACTACTTCATGTGAAAAAATAGAAGCACTTTTAAAAGACAATCCTGCAAATCACATGACTTTGGTTTTTCCAACAGCACATGTGAATTCACCTGCATCGATGTTTGGACATACCTTTTTACGTGTCGATAAAGATAAAAATACACCTTTGCTTTCACAAGCTATTAACTATGCGGCACAAACAGGGGAAAACAATGGACTTTTATTTGCATACTATGGTCTTACGGGTGGGTATAAGGGCTATTATTCGGTGTTGCCTTATTATAAAAAAATCAAAGAATATGCCCATATGGAACAACGTGATATGTGGGAATACAGTCTAAATCTAAACCATGAAGAGATACGTATGTTACTGTATCACCTTTATGAACTCAAAGGCAAGTATAATAAGTACTACTTTTTTACAAAAAATTGTTCTTATAATCTTTTGTGGCTTTTGCAAGTTGCCAGAAGTGATAGCGATTTAACCTCGGAATTTACCTATAAAGCGATTCCCATAGATACTATTCGTGCAGTGGAGGATGAAGGTTTTATTGATGGTGTACATTTTCGTCCTTCTCAAAGAAAAGAGATGACAGCTATTATAAAACGAATGAAAGATGTGTCAATAGTTAAGGACTTTGTAAAAACTTATGATTTATCTTTAATAGAAAATTTAAATGATCAGCAAAAAACTTATGCCATAGATCTTGCAACACACCTCTTAAAATATGAAAGAAGCCAAAATAAGTGGGATAAGAAAACTTATATAAAAACACTTATGAAATTGCTACATGAACGAAGTGAACTACCAAAGATAGAGGATTATTCGATCAAAGAACCAAAAAATCCACTTGCTGGACATAAGAGTTCAAAAATAACATTGTATGCAAGTGGAGATAAAAATTTTGGTTTTAGTATCAAACCAGCATTCCATGATATATATGACTTGGAAGATGGTTTTATAAAAGGTGCATATATCAACTTTTTTGCCTTAGATATACAAAAATATAATAAAAAAAATGTACAAATAGAAAAATTTGATTTGGTTTCCATAGCCTCTTTTAGTAGGCGTGATGATTTTTTTAAACCATATTCATGGAGTGTTGATGTTGGATTTCATAGGGTGCACAAAGATAAACTTTACTTTAAACTAGGAACTGGTATCGGTTTAACATATGGAGGCGATAGTTTTTTAGTGACTATGATGCTAAAACCAGCATTGTTTATACGCCAAGATACGAAGTTTTCCATGAAACCACAAATCGGATTTGTGAAAAATTTTAGTAAAGTAAAAATAGGTGCTCAGATATATAAAACATATTTTTCTGATGGTGTTGAAGAAAAGGGCTTGGAGGGATTTTTTACATATGGTATCCAAAAAGATATGGCTTTCAATCTAAAGCTCCAAGTGGATAAAATAGCCCAAAAAAGAGAGCAGAGTGTGACATGTGCACTTTTTTACTATTTTTAAGAGGATAGACATGATATTGAGTATCGAAAGCAGTTGTGATGATAGTTCCATCGCAATCACAGAGATAGTAAGTCGAAAAGTTCTGTTTCATAAAAAGATTTCTCAAGAACTCGACCATTCCAAATATGGTGGTGTAGTACCAGAACTTGCGGCACGACTTCATGCTGAAGCACTTCCTGCTATTCTTGCGAAAACACAAGTATATTTACCCAAGCTAAAAGCGATAGCTGTTACCAATGCTCCTGGACTTGCGGTTACACTGGTTGAAGGTGTAACTATGGCAAAAGCTTTATCTATATCTCTTGGTCTTCCTTTGATGGGAATTAATCACCTTCATGGGCATATTTACTCACTTTTTATAGAGAAGAGGAGTTTTTTTCCTATGACAGTATTGTTGGTTTCGGGAGGACATACACAAGTTATAGAGGCAAAAGGTTTTAAAGATTTTGAGGTGATTGCTCAGACGATGGATGATAGTTTTGGAGAGAGTTTTGATAAAGTTTCTAAAATGTTAGGACTTGGTTATCCCGGTGGACCAATCGTTGAGCAGTACGCACAAAATGGGGATGAAAAGAGGTTTAATTTTACAGTCCCCCTTGGAAACTCTCCAAAAATCGCCTTTAGTTATTCGGGTTTAAAAAATCAGGTTCGCTTGCAGATCGAGGCTTTGGGCGATTTAAATGAACAAGATCGTGCAGATGTATGTGCTTCTTTTCAACGGGTAGCTTCGGCACATTTGATTCAAAAACTCAAGAAGATATTTAAAACAGTAATAATCAAAGATTTTGCGATTGTTGGCGGGGCGAGTGCAAACTTGTATCTGCGTGATAAAATAAAAGAACTTTGTATACAAAATGGCGCAACGTTACATCTTGCACCACTAGAGTTTTGTTCAGACAATGCCGTGATGATTGGACGCTGTGCAATAGATGCTTATAATCATCAAGACTTTATATCTGTAGATGAATTGGTATCAACTCCTAAGACTTCGATATAAATTTCTAGCAAGAAGTATTAAAAGGGCTACTGCAAAAAGTTTAAAGTCTAACTCACTTGCAAAATGCGTATTTTCAAAAAGCTTACTGTTTGTAACAGCTTCTCCTTGTGATTGAAACGCTAAAATCTGTGGAATATAATAGTGTACATAAAGCAATCCAAGTGATATAACCAACAGTGTGCTGATTGTTGTTGTAGTGTCTCTATCAAAATTTTTCCAGCGAAATCCTTCATAGAGCGCAACTGATAACAGAGTAAAATCTACAAGATAACTTAATCGTATGAAGTTTTCAGTCATGATCAAACCCTCCTGAAATCTTGTTAGCAGCGACTCTCCTAAATAGATATTGCTATGAAAAATGACAGGTGCAACAACTGCTCCTGCATATAATCCAGCACCTAATGTGATTCCTAGAAGTATGATGTAAACTATAGAAATGATTTTTGGTATTTTTGGCATAAATATCCTTAATTTGTGAAATATAACAAGATTATAACCTAATTAAGATAATATTTATCTCAATTAATATATAATATCTTTGTAAGTTTAATAAGAATTATTCTTACTGCTATATAGACAGGGGAACGATACGGCTTCTTTGCCGTATCGTATTTTTACTCTCTAAAAACTTTACTTACCTTTTGAATAT
>JALULO010000192.1 GCA_027056215.1 Campylobacterales bacterium
GTCTACTTCAATGTTTTTTGATGCTAAAAATGTAAGTAATGCATCTTTGTCTCGCAAGTTTTCTTTTGGAACACCGGCGATATCAACAAGTGCATCTTCCCATTTTATCTTTGCAAATGGCGTAGTATAGTCAATTTCCATATCTCCATAAGGAAGTTTTGTCGGTAGGTCTAACTCTTCTAATAGTCTTTCAAAAAGCTCTTCTGTTAGTTTCATCAAATCTTCATAGTTGTGATAAGCCCAGTAAAATTCTAGCATCGTAAACTCAGGATTGTGTGTTTGATCCATACCTTCATTTCTAAAATTTCTGTTGATTTCAAATACGGCTTCAAATCCCCCTACGATGAGTCTTTTGAGGTAAAGTTCGGGTGCAATTCTTAGAAATCGTTCTATATCCAGTGCATTGTGATGGGTGATAAAAGGTCTCGCATTTGCACCACCTGCTATGGGATGCATCATGGGTGTTTCAACTTCTAAAAAGCCTTTTTCTTCAAAAAATTTTCTGGTAATACTAACGATGTTACTTCTAGCTTTAAATATCTCTTTAACTTCAGGATTCATGATCATGTCGAGGTAACGTTGTCTGTATCGTAACTCTTTATCTTGTAGCCCATGAAATTTTTCAGGAAGTGGTTTGATTGATTTAGTTGCAAGATTTAAGATATTTACATGAAGTGAAAGCTCACCAGTTTTGGTAACAAAGGGAAAACCTTCAACTGTGATGATGTCACCAACTTCAATCAGTTTTTTAAAAACACTATTATAAAAACCTTCTGGTAAATTATCTCGTGCAACATAAATCTGCAATAATCCACTTTCATCTTCTATCTTTGCAAAAGCAGCTTTCCCCATCACTCGTAAAAATTTGATTCGTCCGCTTACTTTAGCAGTTTTACTTTCATCTCTTTTTTCTTCACTATCTTTTACATAAGCATACTCTTTTTGAAACTGTGCAGTAGAAGTATCTTTGATGATATTGTGCGGATAAGGATTGTAACCGAGTTCTTTTAATTGTTGTGCTTTTTGAATACGTTGCTGTTCATATTGGTTTTCAAATATCAATGGGATCCTCTCTTTTAATTATTTTAATTTTTGTTTTGACAATTTTTACATATACCATAAAGTTGCATTAAATGGTCTGTTAATTTAAAATTATATTTTTTTGCAATTTGATGTTGCAATGTTTCGATTTGTCCATCTTCAAATTCTGTGATTTTTCCACAAATTTCACAAATGAGGTGATCATGATGGGGTTTATTTCCTAATTCAAACTTTTTTCCTTGACTTCCAAAAGAGAGTGAAGTTGCAAGTTTATTCTCTTCTAAAAGATTCAGTGTGCGATATACTGTTGTGATACCAGTGTTTAGATTAGGATATTGCTTTTTGACGAGAAGATACAGATTTTCCGGTGTAAAATGATCCGGATTGTCATACAATGTTTTTAGAATTGCTTCACGTTGTGCTGTGAATTTTAGACCATTTGCTTTTAAAATAGTTTTAAAAGTATTTAAAAGTTCATCATATGAAAGTGATTCTATATCTTCCATCAATTTTACTCTTGATTATCTGTTTTGTTACTGTTTAAATCGATTTTGTCTTTCATATTGATTTGTGATGGATCAATTTTGACTATTTTAGAACCCACTTCCTGAAAGATAGGATACATTTTTGAACCGGCAAACATATTATTAATACTTGCTTTAAAAACACCTATGTTCGAAAATACGTAAACTATCACTGAAAAGATAAGAAAAACTTTTGCACCACCTACTATAAATCCAAGTATTCTATCGACGATGCCTAATCCGCTTGATTGTACCAGTTTACCCAATAAAAAGCCTATCATAACAGCAAATAACCAAAATGCTATAAGTACAGCAATAAAACCAATAAGATATACAGAGCCTTTATTTTGGAGATCTAAAAAGTTATTGTCAACAAAAGTACCAGCTGCTTGGGCATATCTAGACGCAACATAAATACCACCTATGATGCCAATAAGCCCAAAAACTTCTTTGACAAAACCTCTAAAAATTCCTTTTATACCGAGAAAAAGAATAAGTGCGATTGAAACAAGATCTAAAAGAGAAACATTTTCCAT
>JALULO010000193.1 GCA_027056215.1 Campylobacterales bacterium
ATCGGAACACCGTTTGTACTGGCATATATCGCTAAAAAAGTAGATTATTTTATCGGTAGTCGTGTTGTCAATCTTTCGCATGTAGGACTTGCAAACATCATCATGGATTTTGAAGGTTTAGCATCTGTTCATGAAGAGTATCTACAAGAAGAAGTCACAAAAGAGAATCTCTTACAAGCCTATCACAACTTTGACAAAGCATTATTTTCACAAAATGCACAAAAACTTAAAACTATTTTAGCACATGGTAGTGCAAAAAATGTAGTTAAAATGTTATAATATTAAATACCTCGAAATACTATACAAGGATAGATATGCAAAAACAACCTATAACAAAAGAAGGACGTTTAAAACTTGGTCAAGAGTTACATGATTTGAAAATGGTACAACGTCCTCAAACCGTTGAAGAGATTGATATCGCTAGAAGCCATGGAGATTTAAAAGAAAATGCAGAGTACCACGCGGCACGTGAAAAACTTCGTTTTATCGAAGTACGTATGGCAGATCTTGGTGATTTGTATGACAATTCACAAGAAGTTGATCCTTCAAAATTCACACATGACAAAGTGATGTTTGGCTCTACTATCACCTTAGAAGATCTCGATACTGAACAAGAAGTTACCTATACGATTGTTGGAACTTATGAGAGCAATCCTGACAAAGGTCTGATCTCCATCGTTTCCCCACTCGCTCGTCAATTGATCGGAAAAGAGGAAGAAGATGAAGTGACTGTTACATTGCCTGGTGGTGAAAAAACGTATGAGATTCTTGATATCACCTATAAAGAGATTCAGATATGATTGATGTTGCCATCATAGGAGCAAGTGGCTTTACGGGTTTGGAACTTGTAAAGATTTTAGTTAATCATCCAAAATTTAACATAAACTATGTTGCAACCAGTGAAGGTGATACTACTATCACAGCCTTGCACCCCTCTTTAACAAAGATCTTTGAGATAGATGTTGAAAAAGCAGATGCAAAAGAGATAGCCAAAAAAGCAAAACTAGCCTTTCTGGCACTACCACATAAAGCTTCGATGGGCTTTGCAAAAGAACTTTTAGAACTTGGTGTAAAAGTAGTAGATCTCTCAGCAGATTACAGACTTGCACTTGATACGTATGAAGAGCATTATTGTCCACATGAAGATAAAGAACATCTCAAAGATGCGGTTTATGGCTTGCCCGAACTCTATCGAAAAGAGATACAAAAAACTTCGCTAGTAGCAAACCCAGGATGTTATCCTACTGCTTCACTTTTAGGTCTACTTCCTTTTACCCAGTATATAGACGAAAACTTTCCTATCTTTATCGATGCAAAAAGTGGCGTTTCCGGTGCGGGTAAGAAATGTACAAACAACACCCACTTTGTCAGTATCAATGAAAACAGTTTTGCCTACAATCCTTTGATACATCGCCACCAACCAGAGATAGCAGAAAAGTTACAACTACAAAGCGGTAAAACGTTCGATATCAACTTTGTTCCACACCTTTTACCTGTTACTAGGGGTGAGATGATAGATACATATGCCCTTTTAAAAGAGTCGATAGATCCGTTGGAAGTATTAAGAACATTTTATAAAGATACAAAATTTGTTCGTATTTTTGACAAACCAGTTGACTTAAAATCACCTGCGGGAACAAACTTTTGTGATATCTTTGCCAAATGTGTTGATAAAAAACTCTATATTAACTCTACGATAGACAATATCTTACGCGGAGCATCTTCACAAGCCGTTGTCAATGCAAATCTGATGTGTGGTTTTGAAGAAGAGTTGGGAATTCCTGTCATCGCTTATGTTCCATGATAGAGATCAAAGAGGGTGCACTTTTCATCTCTGATGCCCATGACAATGCTTCAAGAGATGGCTTTTATCACTTTTTACAAGATATACAACACCATAAGATAAAAACAACACAACTCTTTCTTATGGGAGATATGTTTGATCTTTTAGTCGGACAAGTCACCCATACTGTAAAACACTACCGAAAAACGATTAATCTGATTAATACCCTTTCAAAAGAGATAGAGATTATCTACTTTGAGGGAAATCATGATTTTAACCTCCAAAAAATGTTTCCCTCTGTTACTATCATCCCCATACAAAAGCAACCTCTTCTTTGCCATTTTCAAAACCAAACTATCAGTTTATGTCATGGGGATTTGTATGAAGATGAAAACTATCTTCGTTACACAAAAATCATCAGAAACCCAATCCCTCTAAGCCTTCTTAATCTCATCGACCAAACTTTTGGAAATTTCATCTCCAAAAACATTCTTCTTAAACAACAACAAAAGTCTATATGCAAAAAACAACCTTTTTTTTATACGTATATTAAACAAAAATTACAAAAGTACGATATAGGAGTAAGTAAAATCGATTTTGTCTGTGAAGGACACCACCATCAAAATGAAGAGTTTGTATTTGATACACTAAGATACAAAAATTTTTCTTCATTTGCATGTGATAAAAGTTACTACCAAATTTCTTTCACAGATAAAATCATTTTCAAAGAACTGAATAAAAGGTAAACTTATGAATGATGACAACGTACTCAAAGTTGGTTCCAATGAGATGGAGCTTGTAGACTTTCGATTGATCAAAGAGGAAAATGGCAAGATATACGAAGGGGTTTATGGTGTCAATGTCGCCAAAGTACGTGAGATAATCAAGCTACCTAACTTGACTGAGCTTCCAGGCACACCAGAGTTTATCGATGGTATTTTTGATCTTAGAGGAATCGTTATCCCTGTTATCAATCTTGCAAAATGGATGAATGCGAAAGAACCTAAAGATGCAAAGATGCAAATGCGTGTTATTATCACCGAATTTAACAATATTTTAATCGGTTTTGCAGTCCATGAAGCCAGAAGGATAAGAAGAATAAGTTGGAGCGATATCGAATCAACCTCCTTTACTTCTTCTGATACTGGAGCTTTTAATAAAACTAAGATTACAGGTGTTACAAAAATCGAAAATGATGAAGTACTTTTGATTCTTGATCTCGAAAGTATCATCGAAGAACTGGGACTCTATACCCCAACAACAGAAGTCACTACCGAGATAGAACAGTTTTCAGGAACAGCACTGGTACTTGATGATAGTAGCACTGCTAGACGTATTGTCAAAGAAGCTTTACAAAAGATGGGCTTTAATGTGGTTGAGGCACAAGATGGGAAAGAAGGACTTGAAAAAGTTCAAGAACTTATCAATATTTTTGGAGACAATATTACCCAAGAATTAAAAATAATCGTCAGTGATGTAGAGATGCCTCAGATGGATGGGTTTCATTTTGCTTCTTTGGTTAAAAATGATCCTCGTGTAAAAGATATCCCTATTGTCTTTAACTCGTCAATAAGTGATCACTTTAGTGACATTCGGGGTAAAGAAGCCGGTGGCGAAGTATATCTTACAAAATTTAACGGTGCCGTATTTTATGAGGAAATAAGCAAAGCAGTTAAAACAAAAAATAACCAAAATTTAATGACGGTATAGGAGGAGAAATATAAGATGGATGATTTACAAGAAATTTTAGAAGACTTTTTAGTAGAAGCATTTGAACTAGTGGATCAAATAGATCAAGATTTGGTCGAATTGGAACATAATCCAGAAGATTTAGAACTCTTAAATAGGATTTTTCGAGTTGCACATACTGTCAAAGGTTCAAGTTCATTTTTAAACTTTGATATCTTGACAAAACTAACACACCATATGGAAGATGTTTTAAATAAAGCCCGAAGAGATGAACTCAAAATCACGCCTGATATCATGGATGTTATATTAGAATCGGTAGACATGATGAAAGGACTTTTGGAATCTATAAAAGATAGTGGGACAGATACCGATTGTGGTATAGAAATTGACAATATTTGTACTAGATTTGATATCATTTCGGAAGGTGGAGAGCTCATACAAGAAGAATCTACAACACCCTCTCAAAAAGAGGAAGAAATCACAATCACTACATCTAAACAAGAAAGTGAACCTATTGAAGATGTAGATTATAGTAATATGAGTGATGAGGAAGTTGAAGCAGAGATTCAAAAACTCCTTGATGAGAAGATGAAAGAAAAAGAAGAAAAGAAGAAAAAAGCTGTTAAAAAGCCAACTACACCTAAAACAGAACAACCAAAAAAGTCTATGACGAAAGAGAGTGTAAAAAAAGCTCCTACAGCACCTGAACAGACAATACGTGTAGAAGTAAAGAGACTTGACCATCTTATGAACCTTATTGGAGAACTTGTTCTTGGTAAAAATAGATTATTGAAAATCTATGATGATGTAGAAGAACGGTATGAAGGTGAAAAGTTTTTAGAAGAGTTGAACCAAGTTGTTTCTTCTGTTTCACTTGTCACTACAGATCTACAAATCGCAGTTATGAAAACAAGGATGTTACCCGTTGCAAAAGTTTTTAACAAATTTCCAAGACTTGTACGTGATCTTTCACGTGAACTAGATAAAGAGATAGAACTTATCACAAGTGGAGAAGATACAGAACTAGATAAATCTATCGTAGAAGAGATCGGTGATCCTTTGGTGCACATGATTAGAAATTCATGTGATCATGGCATTGAATCAAAAGAAGAGCGAAGAGAAAAAGGAAAACCAGAGAAGGGAACTGTGCATCTCAAAGCGTACAATGAAGGGAACCAAATCGTTATCGCTATCGAAGATGATGGAGCTGGGATGGATCCAGATTTCCTTAGAATGAAAGCTATAGAAAAAGGTGTCATAACAGAACAAGAAGCTGGTCAATTAACGGATAAAGAAGCTTATGGATTAATCTTTAAACCTGGATTTTCTACTGCTTCCAAAGTTACAGGTGTTTCAGGAAGAGGTGTGGGTATGGATGTAGTAAAAACAAATATAGAAAAAGTAAATGGCATCATAGACATTGAAAGTCAGATTGGAAAAGGATCTGTCTTTAAATTGAAAATTCCTCTAACTCTGGCTATTATGCAATCACTTCTTGTGTCAACACAAGAGGAGTATTTTGCTATTCCATTAGCCTCTGTTTTAGAAACCGTACGTATTTCTACGGATGAGATTTATACTGTTGAGGGTAAAAATGTTTTACGCCTAAGAAATGAAATACTATCACTTGTTCGTCTATCAGATATGTTTGGTGTTGAACAAGTTTTTGATGGAGGGCAATATGTATATGTCGTTATCATCGGTCTAGCAGAAAGTAAATTGGGAATTATTGTTGATGGATTAGTAGGACAAGAAGAGATAGTTATCAAATCTATGGGTGATTACCTACAAGGAATTGAAGGTATTGCGGGAGCGACTATTCGTGGTGATGGAGGGGTGACACTCATCACAGATGTTGCAGCGATGATGCAGCTTGCAAAAGAGATTAATGTAGATTTAACACAAGCAACGACTCCTCAACAAGAACAAAAAAGTAGACCCGAAGACTATCATATACTTGTAGTTGATGATAGTAAAACAGATAGAACAATCATGCGAAAATCCCTAGCACCACTAGGAATCACTTTAAGTGAAGCGACGAATGGTGTTGAAGCTTTAAATTTAGTAAAATCAAATGAATCAAATTTTGATGCTATTTTGATAGATATTGAAATGCCTCAGATGGATGGTTATTCCCTTGCTATGGAAATCAGAAAATATTCACGTTATAAAAATCTGCCACTACTTGCTGTAACATCAAGAACATCAAAATCAGACAGGCTCAGAGGAGTTGAGGCAGGTATGACAGAGTACATCACAAAGCCCTATTCTGCAGACTATCTGATGGATACTGTACGAAAAAATATCAAATTACCTATGATGGAGGAGGCATAATGAATGCACAATTGGATCAAGTACTCAAAAAACAACAAGACAACAATAAAAATCTTATAGATAAGGGTACTCCGGAAGTAGAAGAAGAAGTGATACAGCTAGTCGGATTCATCGTTGGCGATGAAGAATTTGCTATACCAATTTTAAATATTCAAGAGATTATCAAGCCCATAGAATATACTAGGGTTCCAAGTACACCAAGTTATGTACTTGGTGCTTTTAATCTAAGGGGAAATGTCATCCCACTGATAGATTTAAGAAAAAAATTTAAACTTCCAAGTAAAGAAGAAGACGAAACAACACGCTATATCGTGATGATTGATGGTGAAAATATCGCTGGTTTTGTGATTGACAAATTGACAGAAGCTATTCGTATCAAAAAAAATGCTATTGATCCTGCACCAGAAACACTCCATAAAGACAATGGAATGATTTACGGGATAGGAAAAAGAGAGAACAATATTTTAACTATTCTCAAAGTCAAAAGCCTTTTAAAAAGAGATTTCTAACGTACTAATGAAATAATCTCTTTAGCCAATGCAAAATTATTGGCTGCCATAACATGCATCTTTGGATGCATGTTATAAATCTCTTCAAAAGCACTCTGGCTGAGTTCTAAACCTACCTGTTCTTGTTTATCTTCTGTCGCATTTTTGGCTTCAAATAGTTTCTCATGCCAAAACTTTGGTACTTCTACACCTGGAACATGAGCTGTGAGAAATTGTGCTGTACGTAGTTTTGTGATAGGAAAAAATCCTAAAATAAGCTGTGCATTTTTTGCTTTTTCCCCTACTTCGACTTTTGCTTTTTCAAAAAGTTCCAATAAAAGTTTTGCATTTGGGGCACTATAAACTGGTTGCGTGATGATTGCCATAGCATCGTGTTCGAGTTTTAAACGCATCTTTTTTTGCAAATTTTTTGGATTTTTTGCAAAAGCATTGGAAACAGCAAAAGGGTAAATCGGCTTTGGTCGTACCTCCAAAGGCTTACCTGCATAATCAATACCACCATTAAAACATTTGATGATATCCAACAAAAGTGTGGAATTTCCCTCAAACACACCTTTAGCAGATGGTTGATCACTCATGGAAGCGGGATCACCTGTTAGTGCCAAAATAGCACGAATCTCAAATTCATTCGCACCCAAAAGTCCTGATTGGAGTGCTATTTTGTTTCTATCTCTCATCGTTATTGTAGCAAGCACTGGTTTTTTAAATCGTTCTTGTATCTTCAAAGAAGCAAAAAGAGCACTATATTTCATCTTAGCCAAGGGGGAATCTGTCACACTAAAACCATCTACTTGTTTATCCAATCCAAGTTCACTGATACGCTCAATCACTGGCATAAATGTTGCAGAGTGTTTAGGAGTCGTCTCCAACGTTAAAAAGGAGTCATTTTGTAATTTATCTATAAAGTGCTCGAACATTAAGGTTTACTTCTTCTTTAATTTTTTATTTAATTTGGTATTATATCCAAAATTTTTAAAGGGTAGTGATGAAACTATGTGTATTTGATTTTGATTCCACATTGATGGATGGAGAGACTATTGATTTTTTAGCACAGCCACTGGGTCTGGGTGAAAAAATCGCTGAGATTACAGAGCGTACGATGCAAGGAGAGCTTGACTTTTTTGAAAGTTTAACAACTCGCGTTACACTTTTAAGAGGATTAGAAGAGACTAAAGTCAATGAAATATGTCATAATCTTCCTTTTATGCCAGGTGCGAAAGAGACAATAGGCGAACTTAAAAAACGAGGTTATACCGTCGTTGTTTTTAGTGGTGGATTTCGTAACGCAACATCTTATGCAAAAGATATTTTAGGCTTTGATGCAGATTTCTCTAATACACTACACACTAAAGATAGTGTGCTTAGTGGATTGGTTGGTGGGGAGATGATGTTTGATCACTCAAAAGGTGATATGTTACAAAGAGTACAAGCACTTTTAAATATCACGAAAGATAACACTATCGCTGTAGGAGATGGAGCAAATGATCGCTCTATGTTTGCTCATGCTTCTAAAAGAGTTGCCTTTTGTGCTAAAGACATTCTCAAAAAAGAAGCAAATATCATTATAGATACCAAAGATTTAACACAATTATTAGGGGAGATTTAAGATGTATATAGAAAATGGAAATTTTTCCTTGTGGTGTGATTTTGTGGAGAGAGATTTTTTACAAACAGGACTGAAAAAACTGATAGAAAATAACATTGTCAATGGTGCAACTAGTAATCCTGCTATTTTTAAAAATGCCTTTCTCTCTTCTAAAGCCTATAAGGAAGATATCGAAAGGTTAAAAGGGAAACCAGCAAAAGAAATTTATGAAACTTTAGCAATCAAAGATATTCAAATTTCTGCTGATTTATTAAAATATCTTTATGATAATGAAGATGATGGATTTATCAGTATAGAAGTAGATCCGGCTTTATGTGATGATGCACAAGCCACAATCGCTGAAGGAGAAAGACTTTTTGCTACAATCAATAGACCAAACGTCATGATCAAAGTACCAGCCACCAAAGCAGGATATCAAGCGATGGAAATACTTATGAGCAAAGGTATCAATGTCAATGCCACACTCATCTTCTCACCACAACAAGCAAATGCTTGTTTGAAAGCCT
>JALULO010000194.1 GCA_027056215.1 Campylobacterales bacterium
TTTGTATCTAGTTTTGCCAACGGCATCACGGGAAAACGTTGTGTTAACCCCCAAAAATCAGGAATACTTTGAAAAATAGAAAAATTGATTAAATACTTTTCCTGGATTTTGTCTTGTATTTGAAGGAGCTCTTTTATAGGTTCATCTTTAAGTAAGTGAATAGTTTTTTTGATAATCAAGTGTGCTAATATTTCAGCATTTGAGCGATCAATCAAATCAATATAACCAAGGTCAAAGAGTGTCAAAAGTGAGTTTAGATGATCAATACTGTCATGAAGATATTCTAAAGCATTTGTCTTATCAATAAACTGATACAGTTCATACAGCTCTTCTATAAGTGGTGGATTTTGTTCTTTTTGTGTGAGTGCCTCTTGTGTATACTCTTCACTAAAAAGTTCAAAAACAGGGGCTATGAGAACAGCATGAGATGAGGCGATAAAGCGACCGGACTCTATGATGATATTTGGTTCTTTTACCTTTTTTTTCTTGGCTATACTTTGCAATACAAATGTCGTTTCACTTGCATATTCACCAAGAGAGTAGGTGAGTTCTGGATAAGATTCATTTTGGGTATATTCAACGCCAAGTCCTCCACCTAGATTGATGCTATCAAGATGGGTAGCACCGAGTTTGATAAGATCAGCATATATATTGCCAGCCTCTCTAAGTGCTTTTTTCAGATTTGATATCTGTGTCATTTGTGATCCGATATGAAAGTGGATCATCGTAAAATAGTGTAAAAGATCATGTTTGTTGAGAAGCTTCATAGCTTCGATCAGCTCTGAAGCGGTAAGTCCAAATTTAGAGTTGATACCCCCGCTTTTAGCCCATATCCCAACACCTGCACTATGTAGTTTGATACGCAGTCCTATTTTTGGTATGGGTGTACCTTTTTTTTGTGCAACTTCTATGATCGACTCTAGCTCATTGATTCCCTCTATGGTAACGGTAATATTTTGTCCCATTTTTGCCGATAGAAAAGTGAGGGCGATCATCTCTTTATCTTTAAAACCATTTACTGTGATAGGTGCACTTTTATGAATATGACTCATTGCGATGATTAGTTCCGCTTTACTGCCTGCTTCTAAGCCATAGTTGTGTACTTTTCCAGCTTCGATGAGTGGCTGTATAAAGTTTGCAAACTGATTGACTTTGAGTGGAAAAACAGCTTGAAAATCTCCATGATAAGTGATCTGTTTGCGTGCATATGAAAATGTACTATAGATGAGGTCTATCTGTTTTTGGATGAGATGTGGAAAACGAAGTAGTAAAGGTCCTTTGATATCACGATTACGGATATCTTCTACGATATCAAAAAGGGCAGGGGAGCTTTTGTAGTTTAGTTTGACTTTATCACCATCGATGAAAAAGTCATCCTCCCCCCATATATCGATACCATAGTTTTGCATACGCTAATCCAATGGAGCAGTGTATTCTGTTTTTTCTTCTAAATCTTTGATCCAAATAGTTTGGTTTGCAAGTTCATCTTCACCGATAACTGCACAATAGCGTGCATTGGATCTATCTGCAGCTTTGAGGTGTGCTTTAAGACTTTTCTTTTCATAGGAAAGGGTTACTTTATCACTTTGTCTTTGTTTGGTTGCTACTTTAAAAACAGTATCAATAGCTTGGGGACAGAGTGCACCAAAGTAGTACCCCTCTCTTGATGTTTGTGGTACTTCTATCATCTCCATCAATCTTTCAATACCGATAGCAAAACCGATAGCTGGTGTCTCTTTGCCATTAAGAAAGGAAACAAGTTTATCATAACGACCACCACCTGCAACGGCATTTTGTGCACCAAGATCGCCACTGATAAACTCAAATGCTGTTTGATTGTAGTAGTCAAGTCCTCTGACAAGATTTGGATCAAGTTCATAAGCAATTTTTTGATCGTCAAGTATATCACGAAGTGCACTAAAGTGTGTATCACATGATTGGCAAAGGTGTTGGTTTAGTCTTGGAGCTGGTTTTAGAGCTGTTTGACAATGTTCATTTTTACAATCAAAAACACGAATAGGGTTTGTCTCTTTACGCCTATGACAATCCTCACATAAGGTATTATGAACGCTATCCAAAAAGTCGATCAATGTTTTTCGATAAGGTGTCATACATGTTGGACATCCCAAAGAGTTTAGTTTTAGGGTATAGTTGATACCGAAAAAATCAAGTATCTCTTTTGTCATGAGAATGATGTTGGCATCTTCAAAGTGGCTTTGTATCCCAAAACTCTCAACGCCGAACTGGTGAAACTGTCGAAATCTTCCTTTTTGAGGACGCTCATACCGAAACATAGGACCATAATAAAAAAAGCGATTTATACCACCGATTCTATCAAGCTTTTTTTCAACAAATGCTCGTACAACACCGGCTGTACCCTCTGGACGAAGGCATACGTCATTGCCTCCTTTGTCTAAAAACTGATACATCTCTTTACCGACGATATCGCTACTTTCACCGACGCTACGTTTAAAGAGGGCTGTCTCTTCTAGCAAAGGAGTCTCTATAAATTCAAAACCATATTTTTTAACAATCTTGCTTGTATGTTTGAGAAAATATTCAAATTTTTGATTTTGTGGGGGAAGGATATCTTTCATCCCTCGAAGTGCTGTTATCATAATAGTAAACCTTTAACTTCATGGTGTATTTCCTGAATGCTTTTGGATGCATCAATAATGTGGTATTTTATATTTAATTTCTTTAAGATAGCTATCATGTTGTCTTGTACCTGTAAAAGATAGTCAATACCACGTTTTTCGATCATATCTTCTTGTTTTCCTGTCATCCTTGCACGGATAAGTGTTTCATTGGTTTGTAAGAGTATGACAAGATCCGGTAGTGTGCCGTCAAGTGCAAATCGGTTTAGTTGTAGCAAAAAATCAAGATCATAGTCGGGATGATTGGCTAAAGCATAAGCGATACCAGATATAAAGCCTCTGTCACTAATGACTGTTTTATCACTATTTGGAATGATAATCTGCTGAAAATGTTCTGCTCGATCGGCTAAAAATAAAAAAAGTTCACTTTTATGATGTTGGACACCATCATGAAGAATCATCTCTCTAATCTTTTTACCAAGTTCTGTGCCACCGGGTTCTTTTGTGATGATAGCATCAGCTAGTATATCTTGGAGTAAAGCTATCTGTGTACTTTTCCCGCATGTATCAACCCCTTCAAATATGATATACATAGCTACTTCTTATCCAACATAGGTAAAATCTCTTGTGGTACGAGATGTGAACAATCACCCTTGTGTGATAATATCGTACGTACGACAGAAGAGCTGATAAAAGCATTTTGTAGATTTGGCATCATATAGATTGTTTCGATATTTGGATCAAGTGAAGCATTTGCATAGCCCATCTGCAATTCGTATTCAAAATCACTAACGGCGCGTAAGCCACGTATGATGATATTGGTATTTACTTGTTTTGCTAAATCAACGAGTAGATTATCAAAACTTACAATAGTTACATTTTGGCAGTGTACTGTGGCAAGGGAGATCATCTGTTTTCGTTCTTCTAGTGAAAACATAGGTTGTTTGACAACAGATGCTGCTACTGCTACGATAACACCGTCAAATATTTTTCCCGCACGCTCTATAATGTCTATATGCCCTTTGGTTATAGGATCAAATGTTCCAGGATATAGTGCTTTTTTCATTTATCTCTTCTCTCCCCATCTTTGAAATAATGTATGTTCGATGCCCAGTAGATCAAACCATTTGCCAATCAAAAAATCTTCCATCATCTCAAGATTTTCTATTTGGGCATAGTAGCCCATCACTGGTGGTGCTATGATAACTTGCAAATTGGCTAATTTTAGCATATTTTCCAAAGCGATAGGTGAAAAGGGCATCTCTCTTGGGGCAAGTAGGAGTTTTCTTTGCTCTTTGATTTGAACTGCAGCGGCACGTGTTGTGAGGTTGTCACTGATACCACAGGCGATCTTAGCAAGTGTATTCATGGAAGTTGGGATGATTGCCATAGCATCACATTTAAACGAGCCAGATGCGATGGGTGCACTGATGTCAAGATTGTCAAAGTGTGTTATATGATCCTCTTTTGCAAAAACAGTTTTTGCATGCTCGGAGAGAATCAAAAAAGTTTCAATCTCTTTGGGTAGGGTATCGATAAAGCGTTTTCCAAGCCTAACACCACTCGCCCCTGTAATCGCAACAATAAGCCTCATGGTAATACTTTGACAGTCGTATTAGAGATGATTTGTGCTTTAAAACTTTTTTTGTAATCTTTTTTGATTTTGATGATATCACCGATATTTCCTTCTTGCATAGCAATGGCAGTAAAGTTTAAAACCAATCCACCATCTTGGATAATAGCACTAATATGCTCATTTCGTTTGATAAGACTCTCCTTTTTGAGTTTCTCATGTGTGATGGGAGTTCCCTCTTTGATCGTATATTTCGCACAGTATTGGTTGAGTTGATTATCCGTTATAGGCTCATGATAAAGTTTTGTAAAGTTGATTGTATCTAAACTGCTTACATCAGATGAAATAAGTCTATTTTTTTCTATACGCTGGGATGCAGTGTATAGATCTATCGTAGCGGTTATATGGTATTTAAAATAAAGTTTTCGTTTTTTACTATTTTTGATAAAAGAGACCATGACGCTACCTTTGTTTCTGTGTAAATCATCTTTTGAAACAATAACATCTGCTACTTTAAAATTTTGTAATTTTTTGATAAGTGTAGAAGTCGCTTTGATATCAATCTTTTGGATATGTAGTGTTGGGTAATGCTCTGTAAACTTTTGCTTGATGACCTCTTTGATTTTATGCTCTTGCGTTGGATTTGCAAAGAGAGTTACTATAGATAAAAAAAGTAAAATAATGATTTTCAAAATAGAGTGCCTTTTTAGCTTCAAATGAGCAAAAATTGTACCCAAATGATGATAAAAAGGCTATAGATTATCAATCACGTATATGTTTGACAAATGCTCCTCTTTCAATTCTTCTCATTTGTGGTAAAGCTGATCTTGCATCCTGATAGCTCATATATGGACCAGCAAGTAAAAGTTGGGCAGGTTGACCGTGGATCATTGCATTTTTGATTCTAAAAGGCTCACCTGTCTCTTTCAGAGCTTGTATGTAGTGATTATTACTATTTTCCAACTCGCTATGGAAAGTTGCAGCGAGCTGTACATAATATTCTCCTGCTAGTGAAGCTGTATCATTTTGTATGATAACAGGTTGTGCTTCTTTAACGATACTTTCTTGTTGTGGCTCTTGAACGATGATAGAGGTACTTTCAGGTTGAAGTTCAACGACTTCTTGTGTGGGGTGAAAGACAACAGGTGCATTGGCTATCGTTTGACCAAAAGTAAAGCCTAATCCCAGTGCAATAGCAATATCAAGAGAAGAGTCATCAAACTTTTTGAGAACTTTGGCTGCAGAGTAGAGATGTACATTATCAGCAAATGGTATCTTTAAACCAGCACCTGCATCAACAAAACCTTGTGATTTTAATCTATTTGTTTCTTGATCAACACGTTCATAACCTAAACCGGCAAATATAAAAGGTTGTATATTTGGATTAGGAAAATACATATCTTGAAGAACATTGACGAAAAAGCGATCTATGTCGGTGTCTTGTTTTTGTGTTTGAGAACTGTTTTGGGTGTATCCATTTTCTGGAGTATTATTGTTAGAATTATCTTCTGTGTTTGCGTTGAGGCTTCTTTCATCATAATATGCAGAACCATGTTTGAAATCAGCACTGGATATACGATCATATCCAAATTGCAAAGCTGTATCACATGAGATATATTGACTAGCCCGGATTCCAAAAAAGTTTGCATTTTTAAGTGTGGTATCAGAGTCGAAGAAATTTTTACCTATTACAGGTGTTAATTCCAAAGGTTGCGCATTGAGTTGCTGTAATCCAAAAATTAGAAAAGAAGATAAGAAAATTTTTTTATACATATTGTATCCTTTAGGTAAATATTATTTGAAGTATACAATAATATTTACCTAAATATTTTATTCTAAAATAAATTAGTAGTATTTTTAGAAAATAATGAACTTGGTGTTACTGATATAAACATAAAATAATAATTAAAGTATAATTTAATATTTTAAAACAGGAAAATAATTATGTACTTTTTATGGAGTTTTATAATCATGTTTTCAGCACTCTTTGCACAAGCACATACCAATATGCTTATCCATGCTCAGTCACCTTACCTTTTATCACATGCACACAACCCTGTAAATTGGATACCATACAGCCCAAAGATATTTGCATATGCACAAAAAGAGCATAAGTTGATATTCCTCTCTATAGGATACAGTACATGTCATTGGTGTCATGTCATGGAAAAAGAGTCTTTTGAAAACGAATCGCTGGCAAAACTTTTAAATAAAGATTATATCTGTGTTAAAGTTGATAAAGAAGAGATGCCTCAAATTGATATCTTTTATCAGCATAAACATTCATTGTTAAACCATGGACGTAATGGGTGGCCTTTAACTATTTTTCTCACACCAAACCAAGAAATCATATATAGTGCAACGTATATACCACTTGAAGATAACTATGGCGTAGAAGGGATGAAAACCTTAATCCCTAAATTTTCGAAGCTTTATCAAACGCATGATGTAAAATTGTTAAAGCAAATAGAAAAAAATCAAAAACTTTTAAAAGACAAGATGATTCCTGTTAAGTCTGTTTTGGATCAAAATATCTCAGCAGAGTATATTGATAAAATGCAAAAACGCTATGATAAGATATACAAAGGATTTGATGCAAGACCACGGTTCCCCCTTGCTGCAAATCTTCGTTTACTGATGGAACTCTATTTACTCACAGATAATCAAACTGCATGGACTATGCTACGCGAAACACTAGATGCTATGGCAATGGGTGGGATATATGATCAAGTGGAAGGCGGATTTTTTCGGTATACAACCGATCAAGACTGGGTTGTACCACATTATGAAAAGATGCTTTATACCAATGCCGAGTTGATTCCTATCTATACACGAGCATATAGCCTTACCAAAAATCCTTTGTATAAAAAAGTTGTTCTTGAAACGATAGGCGAGTATTATCGACATTTTGAAAAGAATAATCTTTTTTATGGTGCTAGTGATGCAGATACAAAAGGAGTCGAAGGGGGTTATTTTATTTATAGCTATGATGAGGTTGCAAAATTATTGCAAAAAGCACATTTTTCCCAAAAAGAGATAGAGGAAAACTTAGACTATTGTGATATCACATCTATCGGTAACTTTCAAGATAATCACAGTAATGTACAGTTTAATACCGGTTATGAAACACCTCCAAAACGCTTGGATGAAGTAAAAAAGGTATTGAACAAGATACGTCAAAAACGTACTTTTCCTTTTGTAGATAAAAAGATTATTACTGCATGGAATGCCATGATGATTCGAGCACTTTTTAAAGCGTCTGCGATAGATCAGAAGTATACCCAAAAAGCTGTACAGTCACTACATGCGTTATTGGATAAAAATTATAAAAATGGTGTTTTATATCATCAAAGTATCGCGGATAAACCTTTGCTACAAAAAGCTTTGTTGGAAGATTATGCTTTTTTGATTGATGCACTTCTTGAAGCCTATATGCATACATATGACAAAAAATATTTACACCTATCAAAACAGTTTATAACAGAGGCAAAGAAAAAGTTTTATATCGATGGTATTTGGTATCTCAATGAAGATAAACCGCATATCAAAAGTCACTATAATGACAAATACTATACTACAGCACTAGCACGAATGTTTGAAAATCTCTTGACATATGCTAACTTAACCTACGATGTATCATTGTGGCATCAGACAAAAAAGATGCTCTTCTATGAAAAAGAAAAAATCCTTCAAGCTTTTGACAAATCACCTGAAGCACTTAGCGTATTGATTCGTTTAGAGTATGGAAGTATCGTGTTAAAATCATCAAAGAAAAATCTATGGAAAAATAGAGCTATGATTGCAAAGATTAGATATCCATTTTTATATACAAAGGTGGAAAAAACAAAAGAGTACTTGTTGTGCAACATGGAGAGTTGTTTCTACTATGATAAGAATCTTACAAAAGTCACAAAAAAGATAAAAACGCCCTAAGCAAAAATGTGAAGGTACCTAAAGGAGGCGAAAGATACCTTCACTCAGACTGTGATAAATGACTTTTCTTGGTTTGTCATTATGTTGCCTGTGTCAAGCAACGTGGTAATAATAACTTAATAGGACTAAAATTATCCTTTTAATATAAAATTAATTTAGATACAAAAGAATATTTTTATTTGTTACTATTTTTTATCAACTCTTTGAGTTCGTCTATATCTTCTTTTGTTGCCAAGCCCATCTCTTGGATGATTGATTGAACTTTGCCTTTAAGTTGGTCTTCCATATGACTTTTTTCTTCTGTAGCTTTAGCTTTAGTC
>JALULO010000195.1 GCA_027056215.1 Campylobacterales bacterium
ATCTGTTTAAAGAGATAGATACCCATAAAAACTTCCAAGCTATCACGCCGATGGAATACCTACAAGAAAATCCAACCAATCAAGTCACACGCCCTACCCCTTCTTCATGGGGAGATCAAGGATATTACGATGTCTGGCTAAACAAAGGAAACGACTGGATATACCGACATCTACATATCATGGGAGATCGTATGAGAGAGATGGCAACCGCATACAAAGAGGAACAAGATCCACTCAAAATCAGAATCTTAAACCAAATGTTACGGGAACTATTACTCGGACAAAGTAGTGACTGGGCATTTCTCATCACCACAGAAACCGCCATAGAATATAGTACTAGAAGAACAAAAGAACACATCTCCAACTTTTTAAAACTAAGCCAAAGTATGGAAAATATCGATATATCCTTTTTAGAGTGGCTGGAAGAGAAAAATTCAATCTTTAGAGATATAGATTTTAGGGTTTTTGCAGATTAGATTTTGTTTTGTTAAAGTATTTTATCCGGTATTATTGAGAAATCCAAAGCAATCAAAACTTTTGGTACAGTAAGCCGGTGATCTTATAAAGAAGAAGAAAGGATTTGTAACTATATCAACTCTTTTTACTTTATATAATTTTTTTTACCTCATTTTCTTTGAATTTAAAATCTCAGTGGATATAATCAAACATCATGGAAGCAAAAATATATATCATAGTCTTAAACTATAACAATTGGCAAGATACGATAGAGTGTTGTACAAGTATACTTCAAAATAACTATAAAAACTATACCTTGATAGTAGTCGACAATGCATCTCCTGATAACTCTATCAAGCATATAACAAGGTGGAGTAAGTCACATAAGAATGTGGTAGTTATAGCCTCACAACAAAACAATGGTTATAGTGCAGGAAACAATCTAGGAATAGATTATGTTAAAACTAAGGGAGACTTTGATTATATCTGGCTTTTAAACAATGATACAGTAATACAAAAAGATACTATAACCAATATGATACAGTATGCAAGACAACACAGACTTAATCTCATCGGTTCAAGCCTACTATTTTACGACGATCCAACCAAGATACAAGCCTTTGGAGCAACTTTTAATCCTCTTATCGCCATTCAAAAACATCTCTTAGTTCATCGCATATATAAAACAGAACTGGTCAGAAAATTTAATCAAAAGAAGATTGACTATATTATTGGTGCTTCGATGATGCTAGACAAAAAAGCCATCAAAACGATAAATCGCATGCCTGAGGAATATTTTATATATTTTGAAGAGATTGATATAGCTACAAAATGCAAAAGAGCTGGTTTAAGATATGGCATATCCCCTGATGCGATAGTCTATCACAAAGAATCCGCTTCAATAAATAAAGAAGATCAAAAGAGAAGCCATTTTTCTGACTTTTTTGCAATACGAAATAGAATCATTTTTACCAAAAAATATTATCCATACTTTTTACCAACCGTATATATTGGTCTTATATTTTCACTTTTACTAAGGCTTAAAAGAAAAGATTCTGGTGGAACACAAAATATCATAAGGGTATTACAAACCCCTCTAAAAGATATAGAAACCCTCCGATTTAATTAAAATTTATGTCATTTTAGAAAAAAAATTCGATCTTTAGAAATATAGATTTTAGGGTTTTTGCAGATTAAGCGAAGAAAGAGCATTGTATCTCTTTCTTCACATATCAGAGTATGGAATTATGCATTAAAGATCTTAGGTGCTCCTAGATGTTCATGTAATGCATTGGTAAGCTCTGGTGTAAAACCGAAACCTTGTGCTAAAGTAGCTAGATATTGGGCTTCTTTATTGCTATCTAAGTCAATAGCCGCTAACGACACTGCATAGATCTGCGTTTGCATCTCTTTTGGAACACTATTGATAAAAGCTTGCTCATCTAGTGGCGCATTGAACTCACGTTTTAAAAATTCGATCTCTGCTTGACTTAGATCTCCTAGCTTTGCGATAATCTTTTCTTGTTCTGCTTGATCAATCTGTCCATCAGATTTTGCGGCATTGATCATCGCACGTATGATAAGTGTCGCGTGTTCTGTTGCCTTATCAAGCTCAAGTCCTTCTGGAAGGTTGGCAG
>JALULO010000196.1 GCA_027056215.1 Campylobacterales bacterium
GGGTAAATTTTCCTGATTTACAACAAGTGAATGATATCTTGTTGCGGTAAACTCTTTTGGTAAATCTCTAAAAACACATGTAGGCTCTACGACTTCCATAGTAGATGTTTTTCCATGCATAAGATTTGTAGCACGTATAATCTCACCACCAAAACTCTGCGCGATACTCTGATGCCCAAGACATATCCCTAAAATAGGCAATTTATCTTTAAAATAATCAATCACATCTAAACTCACACCCGCTTCATCTGGCGTTGCAGGTCCTGGAGATATGATGATTTTTTCAGGGTTTAAGGCTTCAATCTCTTCAATATTCATCTCATCGTTTCGTATGACTTTGAGATTTGCACCAAGTTCGAGACAATACTGCACTATGTTATATGTAAAACTATCGTAATTATCTATCATTAATATCATGTGATTATTTTACTGTTTGTTTGATTAATAACTACCCTTGCGCGCCAAAACAATCGCAGCAGTTTTAACTAAAATCATAATGTCAAGTTCCATAGACCAGTTACGCACATACCAGACATCTAGTCTTACTCGTTCATCATATGATATATCATTTCGTCCACTCACTTGCCAAAGACCGGTAATACCTGGTTTGACAGCAGAAAAATAATTAAAAAACTCTCCATATTTTACAACTTCATCTTCGATAATTGGACGAGGTCCTACTAATGACATCTTACCCTGAAAAACATTGTATAACTGAGGTAATTCATCCAGCGATGTACGTCGTAAAAACTTTCCTATCTTTGTGATACGAGGATCATCTTTGAGTTTAAACTCTCTCTCCCACTCTGCTTTTAGAATAGGATCATTTTCAAGTATCTCTTCAAGTATCTCCTCTGCATTGATCCTCATCGTACGAAATTTGTAAATATGAAAACTTTTACCATCTTTGCCGATACGTTTTTGCTTATATAAAGGATCTCCTTTTGTAGATATATAGACAATCACATACAATAACAAAAGAAGAGGTAAAAAGAGAATAAATAAAACAATAGAAAGCACTTTATCAAAAATTGCTTTAATCGTGATCTCTCCTGAATGAAGAAGTTTGTTTTTGATATAGAGTGCTAGACCTTTGTGATTGATAGAGTTAAAAAATTCAGAATTGATCAAAGGTAACTTTGAAATCTTTGGCAATACATAAACCCGACTAATACGATGCAAAATTTGATTAACAGTCTGAAATGTCTTATCAGTAGCTTCATCACATAACGAAACAACCACAGCATAATAAGGATAAGAGTTAATCAATCCCTGAATCTTTCGTTGTGTTGATTCATCGCTAATATCATCTGAGACAACTTTATGCAAAACATTAAATCCAAAAGAGTTGTCCTTGACAAACCAATTTTTTACATCCTCCTCTCCTGCTTTATCACATATCACAAGAATATTTTCGCGAAATCGATCATATTGCATAAATTTACGTTTCAAAAAATAAACACCTATAGGAATCAACATATTTAAACCAAAAAACAAAAGTACAATACTACGAGAATAATAGATAGAAGAGCGTGAAAAAAATATAATCAAGGTGATAAGAATCAAAGCTAGAAAATTTGCTTTTTCGATATACATAAACTCCATCGACATCACCATACGTTTTGACAATAAACGATAATAGGCATACAAAAGAAGATACACAGGAATCATCCAAAGATATTTTAGAAAATAATGGCTAGATGGATCTTTTATAAAAGTATATGCAATCAACAATGAAGCTACAAGATTCACAACGAGCAAAAAAAGGAAAATCATAAACTTCAATATAGAATACTGCACTTTTTGTCCATTAAATTTAAAATATTTAAATACATTGTAGCAAAGGACTACTTTTAGGAAAATTATTTTGACTTACATACCCAAAATAATATTTATCTCATCCAAATCAAACTCACTCGGATCAAAATCCTCATCTACATAAAACTCATCCAAAGTTTCACTATCACCTTCTTTATAAGCTTTTACAATGGTATTGTATGCCCAGATGCCACCTATATCTTCAAGAGAACCTCTTCCTTTTCCTTTGATGCATCTTGGATAATACACATCATCCTCTTTTTCTAAAATAGCTTCAAGTTTTATCTCATGTTCCCAATAATCTCCAAAATCATAAATATAATTTATCTTATCGCCTATTTCTGTCAAATCCTGCGATACGGTAAATTCATCTTGATTTTCAGTGAAATCAAGCTCAAACTCCAAATCCGAATAGATACCTGTTTTGGTTTTAAACTCATGCAGATGTCCACCATACCAATCAAAAATATCTTGGATAATCATATGAATACTTTTATAAGTCATATCATCTTCGACCAAAACTCTTCTCCAAATAGGAGGTTTTGCACCTTTGATACTGATTTTGAGCTGGGGTAAATTTTTGTAGTACTACTCACATGTGGAAGAGAAATGGAAACATCTTTTTTCTCTCTAAGTACAATATAATCTTTTAAAAACATATCTTTTGCATTTTGCCCCAAACTGATACCTTTGGTAGCAATCAAACCATCATAAATAACTCTTCCCTTAAAAGGTAACAATAACATAGAAAGCATCTTATCTTGAACAGAAAGCTCATAAAGACTATCATACAAATCATAAACATAATAGTAACTATCCCCATCAATATCCCAAACCAAAGCTCCAAAAGGAGCACCCTTATAGATGAAAAATTTATCACCATTGAGTCGATATCTCTTCCACTCCTGTAAAATCTGTAGATTTACTTTGCTAACCCTATTTGAAGCGATAAAATCATCAACAATTCTATCAAAATTGTCCAACAAAAATCCACGGATATGCAAAATGTAGTTATTATCAACTATCTCATCATCAAAATGATATCTGCCATCACTATCTCTTCTATATATTTTTTTATACTTTTTACCCGACATTTCAGATAAAAGTTTACTTGTAAAATCTATCAACCGCGTCCATATAGCATAAAATTCATTGATATCTTTTTCGGAGAGTGGGAAATGTGAAGCCATAGGCAGATCTAACTCATCTAGTGGATTTACATCTTTTTCACCCTGTTTGTTCATGCAACATTTTTTATATTTTTTACCACTTCCACATGGACATGGTTCATTTCGACCAACTTTTGTAACTTTTTTTTGCTCACCTCTAGGAACAAAATGTTTGTCTTCATCTATCCTATCCAACTCATCTTTTCTAGCCCCATCTAAAATATAAACAAAAGAGTTAACCAAGATAAAATTTGCCCTTAAAGTTTCAAGATCATCTCTCTCAACTTCGCCCTCATGCATAGCAATTGAAGCAGAGATTAAGACCGTCATCACTAACTTAAGATCTTCGCCCAATATATCTCTTATATAATCATCATCTGATAAAAGCTCCACATCTATCTCATAAACTTCTATAGTTTTTGCCAAAATCTTATCTATACTTTGCAACAGTATTTGGTCACAATCTTTACTCTCACTACATAGTGCTTCAAATAGTGGCTGCACCTCTTTATCAAAAATATTATTATCCTCTATAGTGTCAAAGGAATTTATAAAGCCAATCGAACCATTTGTAAAATCGTTATATTCCATCAAAAAAGCATTTATATCATCCATGCTTTCAAAATTACAATCTTTCATAATATTTTCTATATTTTGAGTTACATTATTCTCATACGGATCTATAAGTTCCGTAATTGATTTGAAAAAGATTTCTAAAACAGAACTTTTTACGCCATTTTTTCGTAAAGTCTTACTAAACTGTTTTACATATTTTGGAGTTAATGGTTTTATATGCATGGTTTCTCTTTTATAGTGGAATTTACAGAAGTTTTATCAAGATAACTCAAAGATAAATATTTAAGAAAATTAGTAATGAAAATTTTTATGCAAAGAAAAAATCTTAACAAAATTTTGGGGAAGTTTATCGTAGTGGTATCCAAGCTTAAAAGCAATATATTTTGTCAACGAAAAAAGAACCGATTTCGGTATCGATAAAGGAACATTTGTGAACAGATATGCCAACTCCTTTTTTGCCTGTTTGACACCGGTTGACTCCGTTGAGTTATATTTGTTAACTTCATCTTGTATCCATCCATTTGTCTTAAAAAATATACCAATATCGAAATAACGTTTAAAAAGGTCCTTCACTGTATAACGGTGCGAATGCCACACTTTCGCATCTGCTGCATACGCCACTTTCTTCCCATCCAAAATAGCCCGTGCCGCAAACTCCATATCTTCATTCATGATAAGCCCTTCTGTAAAGCCCCCTACTTCTTTAAAATAAGAAGCCCGATACATTGCACATGAGTTGGAGCAAAAGAAAGTCTTGATACCTAACGCTTTCAGATCCTCTTTGGATTTGACAATAGAAACAGGCGGATAGTTGGTCTCCCTCGCAAACTTTTCGATCGGATCGGCATCTTCATGAGGAATCTGTCTGGCATAACTCACCACGACATTTTCATCCTCAAACGGTTTGAGAAAATTTTCGATAAGTTTGTCATCGTGCGGTAAAGCATCTTGTGTCATGAAAAGGTAAAAATCTGCTTCTTTCTGGAGAACGAGGTTTCGGGTGGTAGCGTGGTTGAAATCCGAACGAGAGATTTCATGAACCTCCACACCTGTGTCTTTGGCAATCTGTACGGTATTATCTTCGGAAGCAGAGTCAATGATAAGTATTTTAGTGGAAACAGTCTGATCTGGTATCAAAGAGAGTTGTTTTTCAATCGTTTCAGATGCATCCAATACAGGCACAATACACAATACTTTAGCTTTAGTCACACTCAATAAACCTCATCACGGTGACCTATATCGATCAATACTATTTTCCCATATTCGATGATACAATCAATCGCAATCCGATAGGTGATATTGATAGAGACACTACAAATTCCCTCCAGCCTGCCCTGTAGCTTGTGTAGTCTCAAAGAGGGATGAAAAGGATCTACCTCCAAAAGCTTTAAAGTCTTTTCATACTGCTTCAATAAATCTCTGTGCTTTTTGATAAACCTAGTAGCTTTTTTGTTATAGCTTTTAAGATAGATCAGCTTATATGTCATGTAATATTCTTTTGATATGCTCTTCTACACTCTCCTCAATATACTGCTTTTGGGATAACTCTTTTTTTGCCTGGATCAGTGCACTTTCCAGTTCACATTCACGCAGATAGTTGTACTTTTCGATATCCAATACTACATACTTTTGCTTACCCCTTAAAGTAATAATCGCTTCATCGCCTTTTTCAAGAAGTGCATCGATAGCAGAGATACCTTTTGTTTTTAGGTCATTTGCCGGTATGGTCATATCGTATCCTTTATCGTACTGTTAAGCGTATTATAGAGTTTTTTGGGAAGGATGTCAAATATTTGCTATTTTCCCAGGATATCACAGAATAGTTACCCTTGAGATAAAATCACAACTTCAAATATAAATCTACTTTTTTTTGGGTTTAAAACGCATCATTGGTTTTTCTACAAAATGCCAAGACATTATTGCAAATGCCATTGTTATGATAAAACCACTTATTAAATACCAAAACAAGGGAATTTCGGGGAAAAGATAAATAATAGATTGTTGTACAGGAAAAGCATAAATATAAAAACCATACGAATAGTCAGCCTTATTAAAAACTGAAAGAAAGTGTGCATTTGAAAAACCAAATGAAAGCACTAAAAATGGTACAAGCCCCAAAGCCATAACCGCATATAGATGATGCCACTGATAAATAAAAGTTAGAAACAGTAGCCCAATCACAAAAGTTTCAAAAGAAAAGTATCTCTTGATATTCCAGTGGTACATTGTCGCACCAGCCCAGAAGAATGTACCAACTATAAAAACTTGTCTTAAATCTGTACCATATATTACTACCATATCAGGAGTCACTCTTGCCCAAATAACTGTCACCAATGCAAAAATAATAAACGTCATCAAAACAACATATTTGATATGCTTTTTAGACTGCGCAAATACCGCAACTAAGATATACATAAAAAACTCTACAGGCAAAGACCAAAGCGAACCATTTACAGCATTTGGAACATGATTATGCTCAAAAACACCGGGTAAATAATATGATATATGTAAAAAAGTATTCTCAAAATATCTGCTAAGAAAAGGGCTGGCGAAGTATTCTTTCAAAGGCGAAGTTGTAAAAACTGGCCCCAACACAAAGATCGATAAAACAACTACCACAAACAAAGCGGGGAAAATCCGCAATGCCCTTTTAATAAAATACCTTTTTAAAGAAGGATCCAAATCCCAGCTCATAGAGATTAAATATCCACTTATAGAAAAAAATATAAAAAGTCCAAGTTCATGCGTCAGTGAGGTATGTAATGATGCCTGTTTCCCAGACAACACAAAACTATGTCCATAAAAGACAAGAAAGGCAGCAAAAAGTCTTATAAAATTAAAATGATTCGCTTCATGCTTTGTTTGAATATACATACCTATTTCATGCCTCGTTGTCTAAGCTTATGATAGACTTTTTTGAAAAAGTTATAGAAACGATACAATACAGGTATTCTTGCAATGATATTTTTCATTCCCTCTCTTGAGACAGTCATCACATTGATCGACTGACTCAACTCTCGATAACATTCCACAACGTCAGCAGGAGTCATTTCAACTTTTAACACTCTTTGCTTTTCGACAGCTTTTTGATAATAAGAATCTAACTCTTCTTGTCTTTTTTTCGTATGTTCTTCATGAAAGGGAACACGATAAAGAGATGTTGTTTTTTCTATATATTTAAAGTCATTTTCCAATGAATATCGTGTCCACAAATTCCAATCTTCCAAATTATCCAGTGACTCGTCAAAACCGCCATATTTATCATATAACTCTTTTTTGAACAAAATAGATTGAATCGGTATATAGTTGTTATACCACATCAAACATCGAGAAAACGGCTGCCTATAAATCACATCATGAGTCATCTCTTCATAAATCAGAGGATCTTTCGATTTTACTTTTGTTGCAACTTGAAATGCAGAGGTATAACATGCACCAATATTTTGATCTGTTTCCAGCTCCGATACCAATACTTCCAGATGATCGGCAAAAAAGAGGTCATCATCATCTAAAAAGACGATATACTTTCCAGTAGCATTTTGTAAACCTACGTTGCCACCTCGACACCTGCCTGCTTTTGGCATCGCAATATAACGAATTGCATCAATGTTGTCACTTTGCACAGATTCTACATATTTTCTGGCATCTTCTGTTCCATCTTCAACGACGACCAATTCAATGTGAGGATAAGTTTGATTTTTGACACTCTCTATCGCCTCTTTCAGATAGCCAAATCTTTGGCAACAGGTTCTTACTATTACTGATACAAGAGGAAAATTTTCCAGCTTTGTTTGTGAATACTCATAAAAAGCACCATCACGTATAAACTCATAATCCCAAAGAAGAAATTTATAATGTATATCTTTTCGTTTTTTTCGGGTAGATAAAAAGTACGGTGCTTTTTTGCCAAGATCTAACATGTTTTTAAAAAGTTTCCACCGTTGTGAGTCAAACTGCTTTGGAATCATAAAAAGCCCAAGATAAAGAAAAATACCTTTTCCAATAGCCCTAATACCACCATATCTCATTCGCAACAAAACATTAGAAGATGTACTACCTAAAAGTTGCAACTCTTTCACTTGATTTGCCACTTCATATGTAAAGTGCCAACATACCGCTTTTGGATAATATTTTAATTTATAACCATGATCTCGTAAGCGATAGGATATTTCCACATCTTCACCATACATAAAAATCTTCTCTTCATATCCACCAATTTTGTCTAAAGCAGATTTGCGAAATAAAATACACGCACTACTGGACCAATTTGTTTCTAATGTAATCGGGTTATAATACTTTGGATGTTCATAAGGTTTTTGCCTCAATTCCCATGATGCCACATCTACATAATCTGCAGACGCATAGGAAACTACTTTCTCCAAACTATCTTGTTCAAATTCAAGATCAACGTTGGTGACCAATATAAATTCTGACTTGGCTTTTTGTATATTGTTATTATGCCCTGCACCAAAACCAAGATTCTCCGCCCTAGAAAGAGTAAAGGATGCAAACTCGTCTGATTTCTTATCTTTAATCTCTTCTAGTTTTTGATAGGTATTGTCAGTAGAACTATTATCAGTGATATAGATATTGATTAACGATAATGGATACTTTTGGGTCTCCAATGAATGGAAAAAATCATCAAGCCACTTTTGTGAATTGTAAGTAACGATTGAAATATCTATTGGCTTCATTAACGATCACTTTTTGGAAGATGTAATAATTTTTTTATTCTATTCTTAATACGCATTGATTCGGCAAGTTCAGATAATTGTCGAATCTGCTGTTCTTTTTGTTGGAGTTGTTGTTCTTTATTCTGT